>JABJMI010000635.1 GCA_018659505.1 Planctomicrobium sp. | reverse complement strand
CCGAAAACTTACGACTCAGCCGCAGCCTTGTCGGCACAACTTTCCTGATGGCGTGTTCCCTGTTAATTCTTTCAGCCTGGTTTGTTGAAAGCACTTTCATGGCGGTCGGACTGTTGACATTCGGAGCATTCTTCGCCGCCTTGGCTGGTCCATGCGCGTTTTCTGCGACTATGGATATCGGTGGAGACTATGTCCCGCAAGTCTTTGGTCTGATGAACATGACGGGCAATCTTGCAGCAGCGGCATGCCCTGTTCTCATCGGATACTTATTCAGCACAACAGAGAACTGGACCTTAGTGTTGCTCGTCTTTGCAGGGATCTATTTCCTCGGCTCAGTGAGCTGGATGTTCGTCGATTCGAGTAGGAAACTTCTAAATCCAGAATCAAATATCATCGATTGTAATTAGGAAACTCACCATGAGACGACGTACCGTATTGAAGACAGGACTAGGAGTTGTCCTTGGTAGCCCATTGCTGGCAGCGCTAAAACAGTCAGAGGTCGATGGTGCGATCAACGTGATGAAATCGGCAACGGAGTCTGGTCAAGTCGCTGGCGCTGCCATGTTTGTCCAACAAAAAGAAACCAGAATCACCAAAGCCTTTGGAACAGCGTCTGACGAGAATGCAATCTTCCTACTGGCATCTATCAGCAAAACAATTACTGTCGCAGCAATAATGACTCTGTTTGACCAGCAGGAATTTCAGTTAAACGATCGCGTACAAAAGTTCATCCCCGAGTTCAAAGGTGATGGGCGCGAAGAAATGACGATGCAGCAACTCTTCACCCACACATGTGGTCTGCCAGATCAACTACCAGAAAACGCAAAGCTCCGGTCATCACACGCCGAACTCTCTACTTTCATCGAACGAGCTATCCGTACCCCGCTACTTTTTACCCCCGGCGAGAAGTACAGCTACTCCAGCATGGGAATTCTAATAGCAACCGAAGTCGCTCAACGTATCTCAGGGAAGACCATTGCGACACTCGTTGATGAGACTGTTTTCAAACCACTCAACATGAAACATTCCGCTTTAGGTGTCGGTAACCTGAACCGTGAAGCATTGATGCCTTGCCAGATTCTAGGTGCCGCGCCAGAGTCAGGTGCCGGAAATCCCTCGACCAAATCCTGGGATTGGAATAGCACTTATTGGCGACAACTCGGCGTTCCTTGGGGAGGGACGCATGGTTCGGTCGGTGATGTTGGTCAGTTTCTGTCAAAGTTTCTCAAACACGATGGTGAAATTCTTGAACCGGCAACAAGTCGTTTAATGATCCAAAACCATAGCCGTCCTGGTCTTCATCGGCGCGGACTCGGTTTTGATTTAAGCTCTCGATTAAACGGTCCCAAGAACAGCAAGTCCGCCTTCGGTCATACCGGATCCACCGGAACACTTTGCTGGGCAGACCCGGAGTCATATACCATCTGCGTGATCCTGACGACGCTCCCAGCCAATGCAGTCAATCCACATCCCCGCAATCTCGCCGCAGCACATGTGGCAGCGTCAGTTTGAACGACACAGCAAACAGTCAATCACTTCGAAGTGAGAACTTGATGAGCAACGAAATGAAACCACTCCAGAATAAAGTCGTTTGGATTACTGGCTCCTCGCGCGGTCTTGGTAAAGTCATGGCTATGGAACTCTCTCGCATGGGAGCCAAGGTCGCGATCCACGGGAGTAGGCCCGACAGTCCAACAACCTTCGGTGAAGGAGGAACGATGGAAGAGTTGGCAGCTGCGATCGCAACTGCTACCGAAGGAGAAGTGCTGGCAACATGGGGCGATGTGACAATTGAAGAAGAGATGAAGCGAGTCGCTGGGAAGATCCGAGCGAATTGGCAGCAGATCGACATACTCGTCTGCTGTGCCGGCGGGGACATCGGAGCGGGTGGGACCAGCGTCGGTCAGGGCGGACGACCAGAAGATGACGATTGCCTGAACATTTCATTGCCCGATCTGCAGAGTGTTATGGATCGCAATCTTCTCGGAACCATGATCTGCTGTCGAGAAGTTGCTCCGGAAATGATGCAACGTAAACAAGGTCGAATCATCACCATCGGTAGCGTAGCCGGTTGCATCGGAAGACCGAGCGGATCAATTTACAGTGTTGCCAAAGCAGGGGTTCATGCTTGGACACGCTGCCTGGCTGACCAATTACGCCCACACAACATTTCTGTAAATTGTGTTGCTCCTGGGGGCACGGTGACGGAACGATTCAAACGGATTCACGAGACCGAACAAGAGAAGTTCGTCACCGATGGAACCCTTGACCGCTACGGGCAACCAGAAGAAGTTGCCAGCGTCGTCGGGTTCCTTTGCACAAAGGCTGCCAAATTCGTCAGCGGTCAGGTTATTCGCGTCGATGGTGGCGGACAAACTTTTGCGGGGTAAAACAACTGAATCTCCATTCCTTACAAAGAAAAACATCTATCAAAGATTTCATGCGGAACAACGGTGTTGATACGAAACCAGTTTCCTTTTGTTGTAGTGCCCAGTGGTTATAAACTATCTCATTCATAAATCCGCAATCATTGATAAT
>JABJMI010000632.1 GCA_018659505.1 Planctomicrobium sp. | reverse complement strand
TTCAAGAAGCGGAGACAGAGAAGGTGGCAGATTAATGTCCACACAGAGTGCCCTAAGTCCAATATTAGATAAAACAGGCAATAATCTGATTGATGTTTTGAGGAAGCTAAGCCTGCTGGTCTGTGTGAACAGGGAGGCATTGGTTAAGAAACGCGTTTGTGGAACACGGATTACAAACAACGTGGCGCAAACAATCCTAAAATCCTCTTCTAATTTGTAGAGACTATTCAGCGTCTTCGACTTCTTTGTCCGCTGGTGACTGATAGTAGATCCTGACAGTGGAAACGATACTGATCTCGGGGTGCAGGGCGATAGGCTTAGGGATGATGTCTGACTGCTGAGTCATTCCCTGATAGAAGGTCATCTTTGGTCGATACGCTTTAATTTGAGCGCGTTCTTTCCAGTAGCGACCGAGATAGTCTTCTTCGAGAACATTTTCGTAGGTCCGGTAAAGCTCATGAGGAAAGTAAACCTTTGTGCTTTCCTGGACGTTAATCACCTTGGGCGGGGCATCAAAAACAGCGAGGAGTATCTTTGCTTTCGCCTTCGCTGCCTCGACCGCTGCACTCATCGCTTTCTGTTTTTCTTCAGTCAGATTTGAACTCCAATAGTCGAAGGTCACAACCTCAGCGACACCATGTCGAAAAGCTTTATCAATCGCCTGCATCGCATCCGTTTCGTTCTCAACAACAAGATGCAGATTCGACTGCATGCGATATCCATTGTGCTTCTGAATGCGAATATTTTCTTCTTCCCACTTCCCGGATTCCCATTCGTAGCGAGGAAGGACTGAGATGAAATCCTCAACGATATTCTCTTCAGGGATTTGCATCGACAACCAATCTTGGCGAATCGCTGCCGTTTGCTCCTTGATTTGTCGTTGGCATTCTTCAGCTGAGGCGCCTTCGCTAGTGAGAGCGATCACAACCCGTAACATCTCAGGCTTGCTGCGAACTTCGACTGTCCCTTCCACCATGATTACATTTAGCGCAGTCTCTGTTGATAGGTGAGAGCCAGACTGTCTTGAACTTGAATTACCAGAGTTCCCTGAATATTGATCTGCATCATAGCTACCGAGATAACCAGCCCCCGCTCTCCCACTCCCCCGTAACCTTGAGCTACCAGTTGCGTCGTACTGAAACAGAGGAACGTAAAGACATACAGAGCAACAGAAGCATACTGACGCATATTTAGCCTCACCGTAATGGGATCTGTGAATTCTTCAAGACGCCGCTTTTTTCGCGGTCGCTGTTTTTCGCGGTCGTGATTGTTGTTCAGCCAGTCCTTCTGCTGAGATGTTGATGACGACTCGCTGCGCCAGGTCGTCCATTTTCATGACGAGGTCGTCGACTCGTCCAGAGAGGTACATATAGATAATCAGCGAAGGAATCGCGACGATTAAACCGGCAGCAGTCGTAACCAGAGCAAGCGCAATTCCTGAAGCGAGTTGTTCGGTGTTTCCCATGGCTCCTGCGATGGAGATTTGGTTGAACGATTCCAGCATTCCCCAGACAGTACCCAACAATCCAATGAGGGGAGTAACGGTGGCGACTCCGTTGATGACCCGTAGGTGACGGCGCAGCGAGCTGACTTGTCGTTCGCCTCCGTCGATGATTGCTTGCTCGACTTCGACACTCGGCTTTCCCCATTTGCGAACACCATGGGCAAAGACCATCGCAACAGGGGAACCGTTCTCTTCACAAATTTGTAATGCCTCGTCTTTATCCAGCTCACCCTCTTCAAGTAACTTGAGGAATCGTTGCACGAACGGTTTGGGAATCACACGACCGCGACGCAGCACGACCACACGTTCGGTGGTGAACCAAATTGCGATGAGTGTTGCTATTCCAAACGGTAGAATCCAGTAATTCAAGGAGAGGAAAATCTCGATAATATTCGTAGGGAGCCCACCTTTCCCTTCCGCTGGAGCGGCAGGATCTCCATCGGGGAAGATCTCTGCTCCTGGTTCAAATACCGGAATATTTGCTGGATCAGAACCCGGTGCGATAGGTGTTCC
>JABJMI010000400.1 GCA_018659505.1 Planctomicrobium sp. | reverse complement strand
GTCGAATCGTTGACATAGTGTGATCCTTCACATCAACAAGAAACGTCATTGTTTCTTATGAATCTTTGAGTTCAGTAATAATCAGGCGGGGAACGTTAGAAATACAGGCGCCAGACCCATTGCAGAACTGCAATGCCGGTCAAGCTTAATGTGAGTGTTACGAATAATTTGGAGGGGTATTCAATGCCGAGGAGATAGCCTTTCCAGAGACTGAACAGGAACCACGGAATGGAAAGTAAACCGATCAAAGCAAGACTAAAGACAGCCGTATTTGCTTTGGCAGATTCAACCCATTGTGCTCGCACAAAGTGTGCGACGCTGGTGGTTCCTCCACAACTTGGACAGGATATTCCTAAAACTTCACGAAAACGACAGGGGGGAAGTCCGAATTGTTGATGCGTTCCAAACCCACGGGGATCTGGATCAACTGTCGAACCGATGATGAATCCAGCGATCACACAAACGCAACCAGCAACCAATAAACATCGATCACGAAAGGTCAATTTGTAATAAGTTGCTGTGTTCAAAGTCATGACAATTCAGGTCATTAGGAATGTTGATATCCAGTGATTGCCTCACGAGCAAGGGCAACTCTTTGCTTGACTGAGTCGTGATTCTTAGTGAATTGAGCAGAGAATTCTATATTTTTCACATGTCAGCCCACTAATAATTGAGTAGAATCATCGTGTGTTTTTCGAATGAAAATCGCTTTCAATTTTGAATCTGTCGGAAACTGTGACTGATGAAAACCAGACTTATTCTCTCAACCTGTCTTGTCTTGTTTTGCACTCCATTTCTGAAGTCACAAGAATTAATTCAGGAAAATAACGAACCAAAGCAAAATATATTCAACATTATGCCTCCCAAGATTCCAATATTGCAAATCGATACAAAGACGATGGGGGGACGCCAATTTTGGGGCGACCTCAAGTTCCTTCACGGTTATCGCATTCAGCAGAATGTTCTGACGAAACATCATCGATTATTGGACCCGAATGATGTCCGAAAAACCTGGGGAACTTTCGCAGAGTGCGACCGAGTATTGGCAGATATTGCCGCTCAGAAGGGTCTTTCTCCAATGAAAGGCAAGGCTGTCATCCTGATTCACGGGATCATTCGTTCATCAAAGTCCTTTCACAAGATGGGGAACGCTTTGCGAAAAGACGGGTATCTCGTGGTCGGTTTTGACTACCCAAGTACCCGCATGAAGTTGGAAGAGTCAGTCAAATTCCTGAAGAGTACCATCGATTCCCTCGAAGGAGTCGATCAGATTGATCTCGTCTGCCACAGCATGGGCGGTTTGCTCGTACGAACATACTTTCAAGTGGCAAAAGAAGAATCTGATCCTAGAATTCATCGTCTGATCATGATGGGAACACCCAATCAGGGAGCAGAGATGGCGGACCTCCTTAAGAAAAACCTCGCTTTTCAATGGGTTATGGGACCAGCTGGTGAACAACTCATCAAGGCTGAGAACGGTAAAATTGCATCATTACCGACTCCACTCTGCGAATTTGGGATCGTTGCAGGAGCGAGGGGAACCGAGAACGGTTGGAATCCGATTATTCCTGGAGACGATGATGGCACCGTTTCCATCCAAAGTGCACAACTGTCTGGTGCCAGAGACTTTATGACAGTTAACTCATTGCACTCGTTCGTAACTGAAGACGCGAAAGGCATCGAAGGAGTCCGCAGATTTCTGAAACATGGTCATTTTCGAGAGAGCGGCATACGAGCGCCCATTGGCAGGGACGTCAAGGAGTAGAGCAGTTCATGATGTGGGACGGACCAAGAACCGTTGAATTTGAGTGAGCGCAGCGAAACATGGTCCCTTCTCCCCACATTTAATACCCATTCTCGCCAGCCGTTTAGCTTTGGGGAGAAGGTTAGGATGAGGGGCACACAAAGTAATATCCATCGCACCGACCTAATAAATCCCACGACGCCCAATGTTTCTCTCGTCCGGGAAGTGCCTGTTTACAAGTCAGGACTCCGAGGAGATGAGACAGAACTGTAGAGATGTATTTTGAAAATCCTCTAGTAAGGGGAGTCATTGACAAACTTCCCTTGAGTTTTCTCTTCAATTTTATGAATTCATCGAATTGATTCAAATGAGAACATTCGATAAGATATCATGCTCAAAACAATTGATAAACGAGCATTTCGCGGACACAATAAACACGATAGTGCTCTAAGCTGAATAATATACGGAAGTTACAATGAGTGTTGATAAAAGTCTCAAAGGCGGCGGACGCCTCTCACGTTCAAGGAACGTACTCAAGCGTTCAGAACGAATCGAAAAACTAATCGAACAAGATAAGTGGGTCGATGACCAAAGCCCATACGGTCTTCCAAAAGTCCGTGTCTACAAAGTCGCGACTGGTAAGAAGAAAAAGAAGAAGACTGAAGATGAAGACGAGTAGTCTTCACTTCTGACGTTCACAAAATAGCCGCAATGTTTGCGGCTATTTTTATGCGCTGAATGAGCCTGAGATACTCTGCTAGGAAAAATATGTCAGGTTCCCCGCTGATGGAGGGCAGTTTTTATACTGCCAGAACAGGATAAAATCCTGCCCTACTGTTGGCATCCTTAGTGTCTCATTGTATCACAGTGTTTATTGCCACCACTCAGCATCTATTCAACTCAGCTTCTAAACCGCGATTCGACACAACCGGTAAAACCGTCAATCTACACCTCGCATTGCGTGAAACCCCTTACTCCCCCATGCTTCTTGTCTTTCTCAACTTCGCATGAGTCGATTGGAATTGTACCACAAGAGTGAGAAGCCAGTGTTTACAACATCTATCAAATTTCACTGGCAAAATCAGGTCAATTCAAATCAGGTTCGAATCTCAACTCAAACATCGAGTGAGATTCACAACGAGGAGTCAGGAAGATGCTCGTTCTTTCACGTCACAGAGATGAAAGTATTATGATTGGCGATGACGTTGTCATCACGATAGTCGACATTCGTGGAGACAAAGTTCGCTTGGGAATCCAAGCTCCCACAGAAATTCCTGTACACAGACAGGAAGTTTACGAAGCGATTCAAAGAGAACGCTCAGCAGAAGGTTCTGATGGATCGAAATCCCCCAAATCTTCAGCATGATGCGACCTATGGTCGCTGGGCAAGGGGCTAGGGAGTTTCAGTCAGAGTTTTCACTAGACACTCAGCACTAGACCCTAGACGAAAGCCTCTCTCTCTCAATTCAAAATCAGATCGTCGTGAAATATTTCACGATTCAAACGTTGCCGAGTCCCCTCATTCGGCAACGTTTTTTTGTGCGCACAGTTTTGTTTGCGAGCTGTCTCGAGACTCATCAATTGGACAAGAGGTTTTACTCTCGCTACCTCTCAAAGTATGATCAAAGTCGTCGGAAATGATCTCATCTTTCGATCACAATGCTTTGCTTCTATGCGAGACTGCTGACAATGTTTAATAATGCTGGTCGCTCCTCCCTGGGATACTCTGTTCTCTACGGGATATCTTTCTTCTCCTTTGTGATCTTAATAAACAGGCTCGCTCCTGCAGAAGAGAATCATGAGATCGACTTTGGTCGCGATGTGAGACCAATTCTTTCCAATCATTGCTTCCAGTGCCATGGATCAGATGAAGCGACACGCGAAGCGGACCTTAGACTTGATGATCGCGATGTCGCTGTAGAATTAGGGGCAATCACACCCGGAAAACCCGATGCGAGTGAATTATTAAACCGCATCATTTCACACGACGACCTCGAAGTCATGCCGCCAGCAGAGGCGAATAAACCTCTTACTCAAAAGCAAATTGAAACACTGAAACAATGGATCGCTGAAGGAGCTAATTACAATTCACACTGGGCATTTGAACGTGTTGAAAAACCCGAAGTCCCAGCAACACCCGATCATGATTGGTCTATCAACGAGATCGATTCATTCGTGCTGAGAAAACTCCATCAGCAAAAGTTGAAACCCTCTCCCCGTGCAAGTAAAGAAATTCTCATACGAAGACTCTACCAAGATGTCTTGGGGCTCCTTCCAACTCCCGAAGAAGTCGAAACCTTTGTGAACGATACTTCACCGCATGCATACTCTGATTTAGTTGACCAACTATTAGCCAGCCCACATTATGGAGAACGCTGGGGAAGGCACTGGCTCGATCAGGCGCGCTACGCTGACTCCCATGGCTACACAATTGATGGATCGCGCATCATGTGGCCTTATCGTGATTGGGTGATCGCTGCCATTAACGAAGATCTTCCGTTTGATCAATTTACGATTGAACAACTCGCTGGCGATTTACTGCCAGATGCTACCAAGGATCAACTGGTCGCAACCGCTTTCCATCGCAATACAATGATCAATCAAGAAGGGGGTGTAAAAGCGGATCAGTATC
>JABJMI010000902.1 GCA_018659505.1 Planctomicrobium sp. | reverse complement strand
TGCACCTGCGCTGGCATGACCGATAAATGGAAATCCGGTATGGAAAAAGAAATTCCCCTGCGCATGTTCATTAAAAGTGGTTGTCATGGACCGAATTATGGCAAGCTCGTCGACAGATTCTGCAACATGCGGGAACAATGAACTGACCGGGTTTCCCGACTCTCCGTATTGCTTGAACGGAAACGGACTCGGAAAGATGTTCCCATTGTTGTTAAATTGAGTCCTTTCAATTTTGAATGGCATCGGTTTGCCAGCCTCTTGCTGCAAACGTGGCTTAGGATCGAATGTGTCGAGATGGGAAGCACCTCCGGACATGTAACAGAGAATCACGTTTTTTGCTGGTGCATTTCGTACTCTATCTTGATCCTCTGCGAGTGAAGCGGAGTTCAACAAATGAGAGAAAGCGAGCCATCCGAAACCAGAAGAACTGGTTTGCAACATTCGACGTCTTGAAAAGTTTGTAAGCATTGGGTCTGTCAACTTGATGAATGCAAGAGATTGAATCAAAGAACCACTGATCAGAATTTATCTGATGTAAATAAATTCTTTAAGATTGAAAATGGAATGAGCGAGGTCAACCCATGCCTGATTTTCTTCAGGGGGATCACCAAGTTTCATCAGTCGCTGATTGATCTCTTCTATGTCTTGGTGTGCAGAATCTACGAGCTTGATTTGTTCTGGAGTCATCGCTTTTCGTATTTCGCTTTCTGAAATTACAGAGTCGGTGTTCCCCGCGCTGATGGCGACTTCCTCAGAAGTTAACTTCCGATTATAAAGTTTGGCAGAGAGGATTTTCCCCTGAAACATTCGATTTCCTCCTGGTTGCCCATGTCGTAGCCCGATCAAAACTTGCGTTTTATCTTTTTGGAAATGAACAGGTCCATTCGATTGATATTCTTTTCCGTAGGGAATTCCGTTTCGGTAGCATTGGATTTTCCCGTCTGAGGAATACGTAATCGTGATATGTACCGGCTGGTGGGGACTGCTATTTTCTTCGGTTCCCGCAAAGCTTTGAGTTCGAGCAAAGTTGTTGGAACCCGCGATCCAATGCCGTGGTTGTTGTTCACCATAAACGATTGCATCAAAGATGACTCCTTGCAGATCTTGAACAGTCAATAGTCCGCCGCCTCGCTGATTCAGATCCTGGACGAGTGCAATCACTTCGAGCGTTTTTTCTCGTAAGTCCGTTTGAAGAGGTGGTGATGCAAAGTAGCCTTTCCCGTCAAGAACCAAAGCCCCATCAACGATTTTCGCTCCGTTTTTCAATTCGCCATGCAATTGACCATACGAATCTTGTGGAGTTCCTTCAAAGTTCCATTCTGCAATCGGTGGAGCAATCTCTTGTTTAACAACCTTGGGATCTTGCTTCGTTTCCATCAGTTGCTTGCGGACTCGCTGAGTGATTACAGAGACTTTGGACTGCTGTTCCTGCAATCGTTTTGTCAGTTGGGATCTTTCTATAGTCCCCTCCGCATAGAACTCTTCGAGTTCACTAAGATATGACTCAGCTGCTTTTAATTCCAGAGCACTTGCAGGTCTCGTTAGGGCGCGTTCAAACAGTCGTTGAATCTTTCCCGATGTCGTTGTTCTTTGATCGATTTGATTGAAGAGAGACCTCGCTGATGTAATCACAAACGAGTCGTTCAGCATCGTTAATGACTGAGCCGGGACATTCGTCGAATCACGTCGACCTTTGGGAGCGAATGGAACGGGGGCATCGAATGTTTCTAAAAATGGGTTGAGTGAATTTCGTCGTAAAGTCAGGTAAACACTTCGACGTGGATTGTCCGTTGAATTGCCAACCGGTGGTCCGTACATGCGACCGTCAATTCGACCAGAAACAGAGAGCAGCGAATCGCGAATTTCTTCACCAGTTAGACGACGGACGTTCGCATGTGAAAGAAGTCGATTTTCGGGATCGAGTTGCTCTGCTGCTGTTGAGCTGGTGGCTGCGAGCTGGAAAGTTTTTGTCAGCAACATTTCTCGAATCATTTGCTTCAGCGACCAATCATTACTTTGAATACGTGAAGCAAGGTAGTCCAGCAATTCTGGGTGAGACGGTTCTTCCCCTAATTGTCCAAAGTTATCAACAGTTCTGACGATTCCAGAACCAAAAATATAATGCCATAACCGATTCACGATGACGCGCGAGGTGAGTGGATTCCCTTCGTCGATGATGCTCATCGCCAGTTGATAGCGGCCACTTTGATTCGTTTCATAAGGAGACGAATCAATCGCTTCCAAAATTCTTCTGGGGATTTCTGAACTTGGCTGTTTATGATTTCCGCGGATGTAGAGCGACTGGTCTTTTGCATCTGCTTCAAGTAGTCCAACGATTCGATTGGGGAGCGCAACCTGTGATTCAAGCTCTTGATACTCTTTAATCTGTCGCTGAAGTTCCTTTGAATTAGGATTCGAGAGTAACTCCATACGACGAACTTCATTTAACAGTGCGATCTGCTGATCACTCGCTGAATGGTTTTTCCAATTCGATACTGCTGCCTGAATGGCTGAGACATACTGTTTCACTAATCGTTCTCGATCACGATAAATCGCGGGCTCACTGTGATTCAAAACGGCAGTGAATGACTGGTGATCTTGAGGCGGTTTGAAGGCACCGGGTGGCGCTACGACAACTTGCTGCACTCCAAACCATGACCTGTCAATGTCTCTAGCTAATACTGCAGAGTCAGCAGCCGTTGAGATTTCGATGTGAATCTCTTCGCCTTCCCAGTATGAAAGGTCGTAGCGTTGCCATTTCCATTTTCCGCCCTGAAGCGTTGTCACCGGATAAACGGTTCCGTTTCGTGGATAGTCTTGCACGACATAGCGAACGATTGCCTGAGAATCGCCGCTGACTTTGATCCAGACTTCGTACTTTCCATCGAGATCGAAATGCGGAGACGACAAGACATTGCGATGCTTTGTCGATTCCAAATGCGAATAAACGCCACCGTTCAATAAAGGGCCGATGTCTGAACCCTCTGGCGGAATTGTAAATTCGCCTGGAGGAGCGAGCCGTGTTGCACTTCCGTTTCCATGCACGAACCACTGATTGAAATCGCCCTCTTTCTGGAAATCCCAAATTTTCGAATCCTCTGGTAAATCGCTGGGGCTGGTCACCTTTGCAAGGCTTGAACTATCAAGCATGTTGTTCTGCTTCAACACCACGAACGGATGCAGGAGATGTGCAGGCGAATTAAGTTCCTCTTCTGGCGTTTCGCTAAGTTTTTGCAAAATGTTATCAGCGAGTTGATTGGTCTCGGCTTCCCATGTCTGACCAACTTGTTTGCGAATCGAGTTTTTAAGTTGAACTAATTCAGACTTGAATTGTACTTGAGTCGACAGTGGGTTGATGTCCACAATTCCTGGACGAGCAGAACCGACGATCCCAAACAAAGCGTAGTAATCTGTCTGGCTAATTGGATCGAATTTGTGATTATGGCAGCGAGCACAAGAGACTGTCATTCCTAAGAATGCTTTGGAAAAGACGTTAATCTCATCATCAATGAAGCGGACCTTTTCATCGAGTGCATCTGTTGGTGCAAAACCATGAAAGCACATTCTCCAATGAGCTGGCGCAATTGTTGATTCATTGATGTTGAGATCTTTGTTGATTCGAGGCTCTTCCAATAAATCACCAGCGACATGTTCTTTCACAATCTGATCGTAGGGTACGTCTTCGTTCAAAGCCCGGATTAGATAGTCACGGTATTTCCAAGCGTGTGGAATTCTCGGGTCACCTTCGCTGCCGTGAGACTCCGCATACCTGACCAAATCCATAAAATGCCTTGCCCAGTGTTCACCAAAGGCAGGTGATGCGAGGAATTCGTCTACCACCTTTTCGTAAGCATCTTCGGAATCATCTTGTAGGAATTGTTCAACTTCTGTCGGTGATGGCGGAAGCCCGCGCAACACGAAACTGAGTCTGCGAATCAAAACTCTGCGATTTGCGAACGACTCGGGTTTAAGGTTGTTTTCTTCGAGTTTCGTTAAAATGAATTGATCAATTGGTTTGTCGGACCAATCTTGATTCTTGACGACGGGAGGCTCGGGAAGAGTAATTGGTTGGAAGCTCCACCACTTCTTTCTCTCAACGAGAGTCGCCTGCCAACCAGTTTCGCCGACCTGCGATGCTCCAGCAGGCGGAGTGGTACGCGGATCTGGAGCGCCCATTGCGATCCACTTCTCGATGTCCTGGATTGCTGTTTGTGGAATTTGATCCTCTCCTTGAGGCATTTCCAACTCAGCGATGTCATGCCGGATTACTTTCAACAACAGACTCTTCGAGGGAGTTTCAAAATTTAACGGCGGTCCTGATTGTCCACCCTCTCGCAGTGCAGAACGGTGGTCAAGTATGAAGCCGCCCTCGGCTGTCTCTGTACTGTTATGGCAGTCGTAACAGTGCTCAACCAAGACTGGACGCACTTTGCTTTCAAAAAACTCAAGTTCTGCTGCTGAGACCTGTGGGGTCTCTGCAACCGCCACAGTGACAGTCACAGTTGAGATCAACATCAGCGACATGCCGATAAGAACTTTCAGGAAGTGGTCATCAATTCGCATAGAGTATTTCTCGAATTCTATTTTTGATTGAAGACTTACGTTAACCGATCTCCACAGGCTTGAGAACCGGCAACGCTTTGCGATTGTTGTGACAAGACCTATCATCTGTAACTCACTAGATCCTGGAATATTGTCAAGAGTTAAAGAATGATGTCGAGAGTTGCACTGATCACCGGAGGAGCGAGGGGTATCGGTTTGGGCATCGCTAAAGTCCTCGCTGAATCAGGTTGGTCATTGATGCTGAATGGGGTTCGCTCCAAAGAGCAAGTCGAGGAAGTCCTCGAAGACGTTCGAGAAACTGGTTGTGAAGTTGATTATTGTTCCGCAGATATCGGGAAGAGTGAAGATCGGACTCGCCTTGTTGACGAAACTTGCTCTCGATTCGGTCGTCTCGATACCTTAATCAACAATGCAGGAATCACTTCTCCGGGACGAAAAGATATTCTTGAGGCTGATGAAGACGCATTCGATAAAGTGATGGACATCAACCTGAAAGGTCCATTCTTCTTAACCAAGTTGGCTGCACCGTTAATCAAAGAATCACAAACCGAGAGTCAGGTACGGGGAAGTGTCGTCTTTGTCTCATCGATCTCAGCTGAGTTTGTCTCCGTCAACCGTGGAGACTACTGCTTGAGCAAAGCTGCACTTGGAATGGCAACTCAGCTGTGGGCAACTCGACTCGCTGAGTTTGGGATTGATGTTTACGAAGTCCGCCCAGGTGTGATTCGCAGCGACATGACTTCTGGTGTTACCAAGAAATACGATCAGCTGATTTCTGACGGATTAACACTCGAACGCCGCTGGGGTGAGACAACCGACGTCGGTCGAGTCGTTTCCTCGCTGGTCAATGGACAGATTCCTTATGCAACGGGACAGGTCATTAAGGTCGATGGCGGGATGACAATTCATTCACTTTGAGTTTGTTCCACATTGGTAATGTTGAGGAGACAGCTAGAGTCAGGCAGGAGCGTGGAAATAATCTCCCATACAAGCACGCAGCGCAATCAAGTGGATCAACTCCCCAAGCACACTCGCTCGCGCTTCGTGCTGGTAAACTATTTCTTTTCCAGTGCCTAAGTGTCGACGCATCCAAGGACCGATTTCTGTGGAGTCTCTAAAGATTAGGCGAAGGTTGAACATCAAAATGTTCACAGATCATCTATCCGCAGTGATTGGGTGAGTTATAAATTCGAGACTCAAGTGTTTACAATGGCGAAGATATTGTAATGTCATGAGATCACCATCTACTTGAAATGACGCATAGTTGCTAAAGATGAATGTCGAACACTCACGGACCGCTGCCTCTTTGACGAAATCCCTTTGTCAGTTGATACTGTTTACAGTCATTGGGCTATTCG
>JABJMI010000294.1 GCA_018659505.1 Planctomicrobium sp. | reverse complement strand
GAGACACTGAGGCACGGAGAAGAGAAGTAAAAATGCTTTGAAAGCAATGCGTAACCGTTCATTGACTGAAACGCTTTAAAATTCCCGCAGGACCATTAAATCAATGGCGGGTAGCTCGTTACGCTACGCACAAGGCGTTGCCTCATTCAGAAATTAAATCCAAACTTGCCCAAAGTGTTGGATCACCTTGATAAGGAAAGTCGTCGCCGATGGTGAAGAATTGTTTGCCGAGTTCTGAATCCTGGACAGTGATGTAAAACCCGAGGCGGGAATAGGCTTCTGGGTCGAAGCCGTTGAGGGTTTCGCTTGGGAACCATGCTGAGACGGTGTAGCCCGATTCGGTCGCTTCGCTTTCTAAGAGGATTGATTCTTCATCGACTTCCGGTGCATCGTCACTGGCGCGCGGAATGGGAAGTTGTTTCACGATTGGAGTCATTCCATCGTCGCCTTCACCGATTGGTAATAAACAGAAGTAATGGCAATAGCGGGAAGCACGGTGGATGTTCTGTGTGTCCCTGGTGTCGAGCCAAATTTGGATTCCATCCGATGCTTGTGGACTCTTCGCATCGCAATTGGCCCAGGTTGATTTCCCTTCAACAGTCACGGAAATTGCCAAGCCGTTTTTGTTCCACGCCATCGACAGTTTGGCAAACTCTGGACCCGATTCCATCGCTGACGGAAACGGAACAGCAGCCGATGCCGGCAGTTTCAAGAGAGGAGCCTTTGACCGTGGCAATCTGTCACTCTTCGAGATAGGGATGGAATAGCGAAACAGGAATGGTGCGGGTATTAGACTCATGGCAGTATGTTCGCTGTTTCAGGGACCGATTCGGCAAGTTTTTGTAAGACCAGTAAAGAGATATTAAAGGCATTAAACAACGCATGAATCAGGACAACCGAAAGAAAACTACGACGTTGGTGATAAACATACCCCAGAATGAAGGCAAGTGGTAATAGCCCCAACGAGTCAGGGAAAGGATGCACGGCAGCGAACAAAACCGCCGTAATCGCAATGCCAATCTCGGGACCGCACCAACGGACCAGTGTCGTTTGCAGAATGACGCGAAAGACTAACTCTTCCATGATTGGTGCGACCACCACCGCTGCGACAAATACAGCCACAAAGACTGCTCCACCCTGAGCGTTTAATAGCTGCAAGAAAGGATGTGTCGTCTCGACTGATCGCAACGGCGATGTCAGTAACAGTACCGAAAACACAGGAACCAAGGCTGTCAGAAATCCTAATCCTCCATCAATAATTTGCTGTCGAAGATGATCGAAACGAAAACCTAAACGGTAAAAATCTGTTCTTCTTTGGGTAAGTGTGAAGATAGAGATCCCTAAGGCAAAGATGATCATCACCCCTTCACTAATCGTCGCATAGAGGATGTTTAAGAAGTCGTCCAATTTCGGAGGAGGACTCGTTGAGGGTGCAATTTTTTGCCATAACCCCATCCCCAGATAAACAGCTACGAGCGCAAACACAAACGGAGGAACTTTCGCCTTATCCTCACGAAATCTGGCAGTTAAGAGCGGACACCCATCCGCAACTCGCATCAACAAACGGACCCACAGATACCCGCTTCCAACCAGTAAGGTAAGAAACGTCATACTTGCCAGAGAAAGCAAGGTGAGTTCGAAAGACATTCAAGTTTGCAGTTCGCGGAATGGAAGATTGAGAAATGGTCTCATGGATATCATGCGGCAGTATGACAACCTTCACGACACATTCAAACCTTCTGAACACGCTCTTTGATCTCGATACTCATTGCGTCCCAAAGGTCGAGGCGAGATTGCAGGCAGGCAACAACCGCCTCTTCTGCGAGTTTCCAGTTTTGCTCGTTCTCTCCACAAAGTGCCATGACAAGTTTCTTCGCCATCGGGCCATGCTCGTCACCATCTAATGAGACGTGGCGGTCAAGATAATAAGTGAACTCCGAAAGCTGAGCGGCGGAAGATCTGTTCACTCCTGCAATCACTTGCGTGAACACATCTGGCAATAAATCCTCTCGACCAAATGTAAAAGCGGCAGCGATCGAAGGGAGGTGACCCGTTTCGATGACTGCAAACGATTGCTGAACAAATTTCTTCGCAGCTTCAGGTATATCGGAAGAGTTCAGCGCGGCTGAAAGACTCTCTCCACTGCGAATGCGTTCTAGAAATTCGTCCGCAGGTTGCGTGTTTGCCTTGGCTTGTAGCATCGCTGAGCGATACAAATCGTAATGGCTGGCGAAGTTTCCTTGTTCATCTTCGTCAGACTCTTCTGCCAGTACAATCTCATTGATCATTCTGGCAAGATTAGGATCCGCTGGCGGCGTCCAGGGAATGGATGTGCAGCAGAGTTCTCGCTGAAGAACTTTCAACAACGACATAAAGTCCCAGACTGCGAAGACGTGCGACTGCATGAAAATCCGGACGCCTTCAATGTCTTCGATCAACGAATAGACATTGTGATTCAATAAAGCCTGTCGCTGCTCAGCGATGCGAGTTTCTATTTGTTGCCAACCGGACACAACGACCTCTCTCTATGGGCACTAACTTGAAGATTTGCAAAGACTATAGAAGAAGTCTCATTCAAGTCCAGAAAGTGTAGCGCGCGGTCCAACTTCCCCCACGAGATAGACTCGGAAGTCTTTGTTTTGATAATCGGGTTTCATTTCAAACGGTCCCAAACGGTCGCAGATGAAGATCGATACATCGGTTTTTTCTGAGAGTTCTTGAAGCTCATCCGCAGAGACTCCCCCTTCCTTGAAGGCGTTCTTCTTCCAGCGGGCGATCACCCAGCGGCGCTGATTCCATTCAATGATCGACTTTGCATCCTGCGGACAATCTTTGAAGTTCACATACTCCTGTCGAGCACAATACCACTTGACCGCCCATTGATTATCGAAACTGTGGACTAAAGATTCTTGAGAAGTGCTTCTATTGACCCAGTCACACATTTCGATCCAGTTTTGTCTCTTCTCTGGCGACATCTTACTCGGATTCTGATCAGAAGCTGGAATGATCAGCCCACACGATGCTAGCGAAGCAGCGAAGCAGTAAATGGATGCATTTCTGAAGAACTTGTTTTGAATACAAGATTCGAAACATCTGAGAGTCTGACTTGCAAATGCAATGCTGACGGCAATAGGGACGAGTAAATCCGCAAGTCGGAACGGGTAGAACTTCAACGCATTGATCCGCCATTCGTAGCCTGCCATCTCTTTCAACGGACGTGGTCCCCAGCCTATCGCAACTCCAATAACGGCAATGATCAAACTGGCGATGACTATCGAATTCCACCAGCGTGTACATGTAACGCTGATGAATTTTGGTTGAATAATGAGCCACAGGAATATCAGTAATCCGAAATAACGATATGCTTCCTTCGGGAATCTCATTGGATCAAGATGATGCCCCAACCGATGACCGACTTGCAACAAATTTGCGATTCTTGTTGAGTCTGGATCACTTTCAGAGAAGACTGCCTGCCCTGCTGAGACCAATCCCGGTGCAGCAGCAAGAGCGAAAAACAACACCGCCAGCGCCCATGTTTTGAGAGGCGGTGCAGAATCGCGAACTTCTTTTTTATCTGTAAGGCAAATCAGAAACAGAGTCGCCATCGCTGCGGAAAGTGTTCCCCATACTCCTACAAT
>JABJMI010000630.1 GCA_018659505.1 Planctomicrobium sp. | reverse complement strand
TTCGATTTGCCGGAGCCGAATCTGGTTTGTGCACTCGTCGAAGAGGCGAGACGTGTGGGCGGGTTGCCGATTGTTTCCTGGAAGAACAACGAGATTTTACGCTCGCTGTATGCGTCTGGTGATGCTGCTTCGCTGGGGTTGATGGGTGAGCTTGAAACTCATGCGATGCAACAAATGGATGCCTATGTCGGGATTCGGGGTGCTGCCAATAGTGATCAGTTCGCTGACGTTCCCGGTCAGCAGATGGATTTGATGACGAAGCATGTCTGGCAGCCGGTTCACATCGATACTCGCGTTCCAAAAACGAAATGGGTGGTGCTACGGTATCCGACTCACTCGATGGCTCAGTCTGCTCGAATGAGTACCCCCGCGTTCGAGGAGTTCTTCTTCGATGTCTGCACTGCAGACTACGCAGCGATGGGGAAGAATCAAGAACCGCTTAAAGAATTAATGCTGGCGACTGATCAAGTTCACATCAAAAGCCCGGGTACGGATCTCAAGTTCTCCATCAAAGACATTCCTGTTATTCCTTGCTCTGGTGGGAGAAATATCCCGGATGGAGAAGTCTTTACGGCTCCGATTAAGGACAGCTTGAACGGTGTCATTCAGTACAACGCAGGTTCACGCTATCAGGGGACGATCTTCGAGAACATTCGCTTCGAGTTCAAAGATGGCAAGATCATCGATGCGAGTTGTACAGGACAGACGGAACGGCTCAATGAAATTCTCGATACCGATGATGGAGCACGCTACATCGGGGAGTGGTCGATGGGCTGCAATAATCGCGTGAAACACCCGATGCTAGACACATTATTTGACGAAAAAATTGGCGGATCGATGCACCTGACGCCGGGGAATGCCTATGATAGTGCAGACAACGGCAATCGAAGTCGTGTCCATTGGGATCTTGTTCTCATTCAAACACCGGAATATGGTGGAGGAGAAATCTGGTTCGATGGAAAACTTATTCGTGAGAATGGCCGATTTCTTCCAGAACAGTTGCAACCACTCAATGAAGGTTTGGGGTAAGTTACTGGAGAGGCTTTGCCTCGGTTGAGAGTTTAGGATTGAGAGTAAAACAAGCTATCTGCTCATATCTATTGTTTAATATCACTAAGGATTTATGAATGTTTTTTAGAAATCATCGCTTTACCGATTTCAACATTGCGAAAACTTCGTTTCTGTTCAGCTTTGTGACTCTCAGTTTATTAACAACTTCGCTGCTTGCTCAAGAGAAAGTCCGTTCGGATCAACGACTACCACCGGGAGTTCTGCTCTATAGCTCCACTCCAGATATTCCTGGCACTTATGAAGCATTCAAGAACACCTCTTACGGGCAATTGATCAATGGACCGGAACTCGAAGAGTTTCGTGTGCAATTGATCGAAAAATTCGAAGCTGAAGCGAGCGACGGAATTCAGAAAATTGAAGAAGAACTGGGAATGCCTCTCAGTGACCTTGTCGCACTGTTCGCAGGCGATGCCAGCTTCGCAGTCTTGCGTCCCATCGGTGCTCCACTAGGCGTTGTCGCCATGATGGAATATGGAGATCATGATGACATCCTCGGGAAACTACTCAGCAGGTTAGAAGCTGAGATCGAAAAGGGGACTGAACTCGTCAAATCGACTGAAGAATACGCTGGGACAGAAATTTCAGTCTTCACTATCGAGACTGAGCATCCGGATTACCAAACTGTCGACATCTCATATTTCCGCAAAGATGGTCATCTGGTTGTTGCTTCTTCTTTGAGTCTTGTTGAATCTGTTCTGGATCGCTGGGACGGCAAGAATGAGCAGACTTTCGCGAACGATGAACTCTACGCTGCCATTCTCGAACAATGTGCCACGACTGATGGTTCAACACCAGATATGGTCACGTTCTTCAATCCAATTGGTCTTGCCACTGCCGGATTGGGTCTCGTGCCACAAGCGAAACCGTTTGTGAATCTTGTTCCATTGTACTTGCCGACTTTAGGGTTGAATCGCCTCAAGGCGACTGGGTCAGCTATGGAAGTTGATGCCGAAGATTTCAATTTGATTTCAAAATCGATGGTCTACGTCGAACGTCCAGCGACGGGGATGCTGAAAATGTTCGAATTGCGACCGACTCTTACTGGTCCACCCACCTGGGTTCCAGCGGATGCAACTCAATACTTCGGCTTAGACTGGAACATCGCCGGTGCTTACGAAGCGGTTGAATCGGTGTATGATGGATTTCTTGGTCCTGGATCATTCAATCGACAGATCACCGATTTAACTCGCCAGGCAAATCAAGAAAATCTGCACATCAAAAAAGACATCATTGATGTTCTATCAGGGAAGATGGAAGGTTTTATGATTCAGGAAATCGAAGCACTTGGACCCGAACCAGAGCTTGATCTTAAATTTGCCGCTTCCATCGGAGTGACTGATGAAGACAAAGCCTGGAAGTTGATCGAAGCTGCGATGAAAACAACTGATGATGTTGAAGAACAGCAGGTTCGAGGGAATCGCGTCATTGTCTTTTCGTCTCCTGACGGCAAAGAAATTTCGTTGACCATTCAGGATAAGCAGATCTTCATCGCCTCCTCAGCAGAAGGCTTAAGCAACACAATCGCTGGCAAATCTGATGGTCCAGCATTGATTGACTCTGCGGATTACAAACAAGCGAAAGCACATTTGCCAGAACAGATGTCGATGCTTAGCTATCAATCACCCGCGACTCAACTTCGTGCTCCCTACGAAGCATTACGTAACGGTGAATTCGATTCTGCTGTCGAAGGTGATTTCGACTTCTCTGTTCTACCGCCATTTGAGAAGATTGAAAAATACTTCACACCTTCATTTGGCTATCTGATGCCTGTTGAAAAGGGTGCCTTCTCAGTTCAGTTCGGCTTAAAACCTCAGGAATAAGTCAACTTTGATCTTAATCTATGGTCCGGAGAGGCGTTGCTTCTCCGGACTTTTTTTATTGATAGGCACTCTATTTTGCTAACCCGATTGAAGCTGAGCCGAAACTCCGATATTTTGCGGTATCAGAGTGAGTTTTCCGGAGTTAGCTCGCCAGAAGGTAAGAAGACTTCACTTCTGTTTTAGAGTTAACGCTGGCGTTGATATTTCAAAAGAAAGTAGTGCAATGGGTATATTTGAAGGTAAAAAAGGGTTGGTCGTCGGGATCGCGAATGACCATTCAATCGCATGGGCGATTACTCAGGAATTATTCAAAGAAGGTGCGGAGATTGGGTTCACTCACCTCCCAGATAGAGACGCTGCCCGCCCGAAAAACGAAAACAAAGTTCGTAAGCTCGTTGATCCGCATGGTGCCAAGTTTGTCATGCCCTGTGACGTCACTAAAGACGAAGACCTGGACGCTGTCTTCAAGAAGACCGAAGAAGAATTCGGCAAGATTGATTTCGTCTTGCACAGTGTTGCATTTGCTCCTCCAGCGGACTTAACTGGCCCCGTGTACGACGTCAGCCGTGATGGATTCAAACTCTCTATGGAAATTAGTGCTTACAGCCTGATCGCCATGACAGGTCGCGCGAAGCCATTGCTTAACGAAGGTGGAAGTGTTCTCACCCTCAGCTATCTCGGTGGAGAGACTGTCATCCCTGGTTACAACCTGATGGGCTTGTGCAAAGCTGCTCTCGAAAGTGCTGTGACCTATTTAGCTCACGAATTGGGACCAGAAGGAGTACGAGTCAACGCGGTCAGTGCTGGTCCAGTGCGAACTGTCAGTGCCAGCGGAGTCGGTGACATCAAGAAGATGTTCAAGCTCTACGAAACCTTCTCTCCACTTCGTAGAAACATCACAGCTGAAGAAGTTGGAAAAGCGGCAGCGTTCCTACTGAGTAGCAATGCGAGCGGGATTAGCGGAGAGATCATGCACGTTGACTCCGGTTATCACGTCATGGGCGGTCCTCCGCTTGATGCTTTTGATATGTAAAATTTCAATCTTGATTGAAATCGACTTCTAATTTGCCCCGCACTTGAAGTGCGGGGCAAAACAACTTTGTTAATCAAATTAAAACAACATAAATATGCGCAGCGCCGAACTCCTCTCTGCTTCTTCCAGCCGCCTTCTCATTGTTGACATGCAGGAGAAATTGCTCGCTGCCATGAAAGATCGAATTACAATTGGTCAAAGGTGTGTCAAACTTCTTAACGGGGCGAAAGTCTTAAATGTCCCCGTTGATGCGACAGAGCAGTACCCCGAAGGATTAGGTTCCACAGTTGAGGTCATCGCGGAACTCGTCCCCGAGCGACCAAGCAAAATGAGATTCAGTTGCAGTGATTCATTGAAATGGGCTGAAGCTGAAACAGACCCAGAACAACCTCACCAGATTGTCATCGCAGGCATTGAAGCACACGTTTGTGTTCTGCAAACAGCCTTTGATTTGCTCGCTAAAGGCTTCGAGGTATTTGTTGTCGCAGATGCTGTGACCAGTCGCAATAAATCAGATTATGAATTCGGACTGAAACGGATGGCAGACTCTGGAGTTCATCTGGTGACAACCGAAATGGTCCTCTTCGAATGGTGCGAAGTCGCCGGCACTGATGAATTTAAGCAAGTCAGCCGGATTATTACGGGTTAAACTAATGGGCAAGGGGCTAGGGATTGAGGGGCAAGGGTGAAAGAAGCGAATCGTCTCCCCAATCTTGTCCTGCAATGACACGATCAACCTTTTCTTCTGGGTATGATTCGATCAGCCTTGGTTTTGAAAGCTTTCAAATTGAAACTCAAAGGCGCCAAGTCGCAGAGCAGTGAAAGAAGGACGCAAGAAATCTTTGCACCTTCGCGACATTTGTTTACTCCACGTCATTCGAGTCGGGCTACAAAACCGGACGGTTACTGACCGAGTGTTCGTTACCCTTTGAAGTTCGACAAGTAGTACGGGAGTGCTCTTTCCATTCAGCGGGAGTAAAGAGCTTCATGTCCACGTTTGGCTGAATCGACTTTTCCGTCTCGATACACGGTTTCGCCCATAACCAAGGTCTGAACGGGCGAACCGGTGAGCGTCTGACCATTCCAGGGAGACCAACCCGTTTTCGTAAGTTGATCTGCATCGCGAATTGTGGAAGACTTCTTTAAGTCGACGAGCACAAGGTCAGCGTCAAGGCCTTCTTTGATCGCTCCCTTGTTGGCAATGTTCCAGACTTTGGCAGGTGCGGCGCACATCCAGGAGACGACTTGTTCGAGCGAGCAAACACCTCGATGAACTGCGTCCAACATCAATGCAAGTGAATTCTCGACAGCTGGCAAACCTGATGGAGATTGCGGGTAAGGTTTGGCTTTCTCTTCAAGAGTATGCGGGGCGTGGTCAGTGGCAATGACTTCAATAATACCCTGCTGTAAACCTTCCCAAATTCTTTGATTGTCAGCGGATGTTTTTATCGATGGGTTCATCTGTATCTTCGTACCGAGTCGATCATAGTCATCGATATTGAAAAAGAGATGATGGGGACACGCTTCAGCTGTGACCCACTCCGGACGATCTTTCAGGAAGTCAACTTCATCTGCGGTGGAGACATGCAGCACATGAAATGGATGGCGATGCCGGATCGAAAGATCAATCGCCCTTTTGGTGGCGACCAAGGCAGCTGCATGATCTCTGATTTTCGAATGGTCTTGAATACATTTCCCGCCTTCTAGTCGATCTCTGTTGGCGCGGACAGTCGTTTCGTCTTCGCAATGAGCACAGATCGGCAGAGTTGTCTCCGCGAAAATTCGTTCAAGAGCCTCTTGTTCGTCAACCAGCAGATTTCCTGTGCTGGACCCAATAAAAATTTTGATCCCCGGAGTCCGCGTCACCTGCTGGAGAACATCCACATTGTCGCCGGTCGCTCCGATGTAAAATCCGTAATTGACGACCGACTTTTGTGACGCTCTATGTAGTTTGTCTTCTAAAGCCTCGTGCGTGGTCGTTGTTGGATTTGTGTTTGGCATTTCGAGGAAAGTTGTGATGCCGCCCTTAGCACAGGCAAGACTCCCTGTATGCAAATCTTCTTTGTGTTCGAGTCCTGGTTCTCGAAAATGAACCTGATCGTCAATGACTCCTGGTAGCAGGTGCAAGCCTGTGGCATCGATCACTTCGTCTGCTGGTGAATTTTGGGGAGGATCGATTCCTAGTATTTTCTGTCCTTCAATGAGGACGTCAACCTGTTTAATTCCCGTAGGTAAAACAACGTGAGCGTTTTGAATCAGAACTCTGTTTGGCATTGAATTTGACTTTGTTAAGACTTCGATTCGTCGCTTGGTGTTGGAACTTCAACTTGATGAACTTCCATGAGGGTATTGAGTTTGGTTGTCTCGAGGACGTCTTGAATGTCTTCTGACGGGTTATAAATATGAACGTCGACATTCGTCTTGGTAATGGAAGTCAGCAATCCTAGTAGACCACTCGGCAGCAATGTGACTCCAGTCAGGTCAAAGGCAAGGATTTCACATTTCACCTTTTCAATCAGAGCCAGAATCTCGTCCCGGCAAACCGCGACATTCACAGTATCCAGAACATCTCTTCCACCAAACCCGACAATCGTAGTGGGACCAACTTGATAGACTTCAAGAATCGGAGTTGCTTCGACCATCTCCTCGCCTTTCATTCAGTATTTCTGGAGTTGCATACCTGTTTCAGACTTTGAGCTTACCGCTTTTCCAAAAATGAATCAAAGCAATCGACTTCGAATTGACTTATGGAGTGCATCCAATAGATGCTGGTTCAACAAAATTGCCTCTTCTTCCGACAGCCGAGTTTCAATTGAATTTGAGCGCACATGACGGGGAGAAGGGACACGTTGAGCTGGTCTTCGGCGAACGATATGACACGGTTCTCTTCGCTTGCTGAGTTGGTGCTGCTTCATTTCGTATGAATGAGTTCTTTTGTATCTTCGCACGATTGCGTTTCATGGAAGAATTTCAGTATTGGCACAACGTCTCATCAGTCATGGCTAATTAGCCATTAAATTCACCGAAGAACCCCTTTCTTTGACTTCAATAAGACTCTAAACTCCTGCCGGACTCACTATAATTACCGCGAAATATGGCTTAGTAAACGTCCAATCTTCGTGGGATGCCTACCGAGGAATTGACACGCCTCATATCGGGTTTTTAGTTAGGGGCATTCCCTAAGCAATTCATAATTGAAAGAAGCATGATGGCACGGCACGATGGACGTCTCCCTAATCAGTTACGTAGCTTAAAAGTTGAGCGACCTTACTTCGGTTCAGCACCTGGACGAGTTCTGATTCAGGCTGGAAACACAACCATCTTATGCACCGCGAGCGTCAGCGAAGATCTTCCTCCGTGGAAGAAAGCTCAAGAGAATCCCTCTGGCTGGGTTTCTGCTGAATATAATATGTTGCCTGGAAGCACCGCCCCTCGCAAAGCCCGCAGAGCGGATGGTCGCGGAACCGAAATTCAACGCCTGATCGGTCGTAGCCTTCGCGCGGTCATTGATTTCAAGGCTTTGGGACCGAGGATGGTCACCGTCGATTGTGATGTTCTTCAAGCAGATGGTGGAACGCGAACTCTCAGTATCACAGGTGGGTTTATTGCCCTCGTTGATGCCTTACAGCAAGTGGAAGATCCAACTTTCGATATCACGAAAGTCTTCTCGGATAGTGTCGCAGCGGTGAGTGTTGGAATTGTCGATGGCGAACCAGTCCTCGATTTGGACTACCCCGAAGATAGTACGGCTGATGTCGATATGAACACTGTCATGACCGGCAGCGGACACCTGATCGAAGTGCAAGGAACCGCTGAAGGAGCCATTTTCACTCGTCAGCAGCTGAATGAACAGCTTGATTTGGCAGAGCTTGGAATTGCGCAACTTACTCAGCTCCAACGAGATACACTCGCTGAAAAATGGCCTCTGGACACATAATCGAAAAGCTGATAAAAACAAGCTGAATCGGAAAGAGTTTCTTTCCAGGAGTTCGCTCTGCACTGGCTTAGCAACTCTCTGTCTATCATCCAGTTCGACAATCACGACGCCATGGAGGGTGCCATGATCTCTCGAAGACTCACGACTTCTTCAATCATCTGTACGATCATCTTAGGGACCATTTCGACGGCATTCGCTGCCCGAATTGAATCTGATCCTTCGAAGCAATATTCACTCACGAAAAATCGTGGTCCGTGGATGATCAGTGTTGCGACGTTCCATACGACTGACCCGAATGGTCAGACGAAATCTGGAAAAACCCAAGAAGAAGCAGCCCATGAACTCGTTCTTGAGCTACGCAATATGGGAATGCCAGCGTATGTTTACATTCATGATCCGGGAGCAGAACGGGTCACTGTGACAGACCGCATTGGTCGTGAAGAAGTCAGAAAGAACCTACGAAGGGTGAGAACAGTTTTAGTTCTGGCTGGAAACTATAACGACATCAACAATAAGCTCGCTCAAGACTCTTTGAAATGGGTTAAAAAAATCAACCCGAAGTGTTTGCAAGATGGTGTGAAATTCAAGCCAACAGAATCTCGTCCGACTCCATTGAGTGGAGCATTTCTAACGGTCAATCCATTGCTCTCTCCGGATGAACTTTCCCGTAAGACGACAGACCCGCTGTTGATTAAATTGAATCACGGTGAGAATTATTCCCTAGCGGAGAATAAGGGAGAATACACTTTGGTCGTCGCTCGCTTCTCAGGTAAACAATCTGTCGTGCATACAAAGTTTAAGTTTGACAATCTTAAAAACGATGGCGACTTACACGAAGCGGGTTTTGCAGCCAACGAACTTGCAACTGTCTTACGAGGTGAGTACGACAAAGACGGGACATTCAACAATATCGAGGCGTTTGTCTGGCATGATCGTCACGAATCGATTGTGACCGTCGGATCGTTCGCTTCAAAGAATGATCCAGCGATCGCCCGCTTTCAGAAAACCTTCGGTCCTCGGATCTTGACCTATCCTGATGGAAGATCCAATTATCAACCTGGTCACTTCGGAATCGATGGCTTTGGAAAAAAACGTGACGAAGTCCGCATCTGGGCATTCGAGCAGACTCCTCAACTTATGCGAGTTCCGAGTTTGAAATAGAGTGACGCAATCAACAATCGTCCAAATGAAAATCGCCTGAGTAGAATTCTACTCAGGCGATTTTTCTATTTTAGCTTGAACCGAATCGATGTAGCAGGTTTTCAATAGCCGCAGGGTGTTAGCCCCGATTAGAGTGAGTGGCAGTGTCAAACCGGGGGGAACGCCCAATGCTTTCTACTTTGTGTGAAATTGACCCCAGCGGGGTCGTAGCCATTAGCCGGTGGTGAGCGCAGCGTCGCCACCGGAACAAGATCATCCTAATCACATCATCCAGGAGGGATGACACTCTTGAGGTGATTGCTGCCGCAAGAATAACAAGAGAATCACTTCTACTTCGTTGGCTCGCATCCCTTCAGGATACACTCGCCGGGCATCCACAAACCGGTGGTATCGCTACGCTCAACCGACCGGCTAATGGCTGAAACTCCTTCGGAGTAGAGAAAAAGTAGACGGTCTTAGGATAACGCCCAAACAGTTGGTATTTGGGATTTAATAGGGGACAGTTCCTGAGAACACACTGCTTGGGGGTTCGCAGTTGCCAGCAGCGTATAGATGGTTCACAATAGAACCTTGAAAAAATTGAAAATTTTGTGAACCAGCTTTGATACTTGTACGTAAGTTACCTTCGCATAAAACCTGACAGCTTTTTTGGAGTCACCATAGATGGATTTTTCCCGTTACCGATTTGTTGCGGCGTTGTTCGCGTTGACACTTTTGCACACTTCCTTTGTCGATGCTCAGGATAAAAAAAATCCTGGAACGATTGCGGTCTTCGACCTCGGCAGTTCGATTACGGATAAGCCGACGCCAGATGATCCGCTATTTGGCAGTGTCGGTGGTGAATCATTACGCTCGCTGACCTTAAGATTGGAGAAGGCAGCTCAAGATGATGAAGTCGCTGCGATTGTTTTGATTGGTAGCCCTGCTCTCGGTACTGCTCTTTCGCAGGAACTTGCGGGAGCTATTCGAGAAACAGCTAAAGCGAAACCTGTTTACTCTCACACCGATTCTTTGAAGACCTCAGGTTATGCCACGATTAGTGGAGCCACG
>JABJMI010000626.1 GCA_018659505.1 Planctomicrobium sp. | reverse complement strand
CATCTTGGTGATGTCAGCGAAGCGAATGACATTGGAGAGAGTTGGAACGTGGCAAACTCCCGATGAATCAAACCGACGAACCATCGACAGAACAGCTCATAGCGCAGAGGTTTCTACAAGTTCCCGCTCATGCCATTGAATGTCGACCGATTGTCTCTGGCTTCAGCGGTGCAGGGATCATGCAGGTTTCAACCTCAACAGAATCTTATGCCCTGCGCCGTTGGTCGCGACCGAGTTTGCCACGGCAGCGAATCTTGGAACTGCATCGCTTTCTCGTCTATTTGAAATCGCATGAGATACCAGTTGCAGTCCCGCTATTAGAACCTGAAAGTCGCAGTTCCCTCGTCTTTAAAAATCAAACCTATTGGCAGTTAGAACCCTGGCTGCCCGGGAAGGGACTCACTGGACCAACAATCGGTCATTCCGCAACCCAATCGATGATGCAATCGCTGGCAAGAATGCACCTCGCTGCCGAGAAGTACATCTCTTCGCCACAAGGAACGGAATGGTTCGGAACGTCGCATGGTCCTGCCCCTGCGGTCATCGAACGATTGCGAATGATCGAGCAATGGACACCGCGACGAATCAAAGATTGCAAAGAGGCTTTGCAGTTCTCTCCTGAAAAGTTTCGCGATCTCGCCATGTCGATTCTTGAACAGTATCAGAGACATTCAGAAAGAGTCGCCAAACAGCTTCAGACACTCGCGACTTCTCGCTGCCAGTTGTTTCCTTGCTGGCGTGACCCCTGGCGCGACCATGTTCTGTTCCTGAATGGAAAAGTCTCCGGATTCATCGACGCCTCAGCGACTCGCTGCGATCATGTCGGAACGGATCTCTCACGCTTACTCGGGAGTATGTTTGCGGATGATCAACAACTATGGCAACACGCCCTCAGCGACTATCAACAAGTCAGAAAGCTATCCCCTCTTGACCTGGAACTTGCAAAAGTCCTCGACCGAAGCTCTGTCCTGCTGAGCGGTATGACCTGGATTGATCGCTGGGAAAAACAAACCCTGAATCACAACCAACTTCCCGCAATTATTGAACGCCTGAAGGCGATAGAAAAGCGAATGCACTCTCAATGAAAAACGAGGCAATGCTGAAGATTTTGGGCAATAGTTCCGACATCTATCTTGCTTCGAACACAAGTTGCGATCCATTGATTGTCTACCTATTCACACTGATCGACAACATTGATGTCGCTAAATCTGCTTTTGCTTGATAGAGTTTAAGATAGGCCTGACGGTTTTGTTCGTTGAAGAACAATTACGAGGAGAAATCATGCACTTAACATCCCAGTGCAAGTCGCTTGTATTACTTGCTATCACAACAACGTTCGTACTTTCGTGTGCAGCGAGTGCAGATGCCAGTATCCTAGCTTATTGGCGATTTGAAGAAGGGACGTCAAATACCATTGCTTCTGGAGCAGGTTCGATCGCAGACAGTGCCGGATCTTTTACCGGGACACCGACGGGCAATCCGACTTATCGAAGTGCCGTTGGCAGTAATCCGGTCCCCTCAAATGGTTTTGCGAATACCCTTAGCCTAGAATTCGATGGTGCTGGCGATTTTGTCCTGATCCCCGATCCTACTGGGATTTTGAATCCTACAACTGCGTTTACGGTTGAATTTTGGATGAGAGCTGGAGTGCAAGTCGCAGCCTTAGAGACTCTTGTGGACCATTCACACGGGTTTGTTGATCAAACCGGCTGGGCATTTCAAACACAACCTTCTGGGGTAATGAGATTTGCTGTGGGAGATGGGGGACCATTTCATGAAGCGATCTCCTTTGGGACAGATGTCCGCGATGATGCTTGGCACCACATAGCAGGAGTTTTCGATTCTACAAACGATGGCCAAGAACTCAGCCTCTACATTGATGGCATCCTCAGCGGAACAGATGATAACGGCGGTGCGAGCGCTTTAGGTAACAACAGAGAAGTAGAATTCGGTCGAGCAAGTGGGGCTGGCATGCCACGATATTACGATGGTTTTCTCGACGAAATCCGCATCTCTGATGAGGCACTAATTCCATCCCAATTTTTGTTCAGTAGCGCTGTTCCAGAGCCATCAAGCTTTGTCCTGATGGGAATGCTCAGTGTTTGTTTTGTTCTCGGCTACCGCAAATCACAAAGCAAGAATCAGACACTGGGGACTTCAGAGGCTGTCTCATTCTCTCAGCCAGGGAACCAGTAAACATCCTCGATCTAAGAACGTAGAATAACTCGCCATAGGTTTTGTCTTTAGTTGGCTTCCGCTTCTTCGGTGTTCTCATCTGTTTCAGCAGCCTTACTCGCAACAGCCATGATGGTTGGGAAGATTCCGTCACTGTAACTTGGCTGAAGTACATCCAGTGCGTGGAGCAATTCCTCTCTAGAAACCGAGAGCAAACAGACTGAACTCATCACGTCTGGTTCTTGGACATGCCGCAAGCCTTTTGTACTTATAATTGAGGTACTCGTGGCGATCGTCACAGGTTGAATTTCCCCATCTGCATCCTTTTGCATGACCTGAATGTCGTACTTTACGGACTCTTCGAACTCAACCTGATTCGACATGCCGAGGATGCCTGTTATGAGATAATCATTCATATCGATTTGGTCGAGAAAGTTGATCATTCCGAAT
>JABJMI010000744.1 GCA_018659505.1 Planctomicrobium sp. | reverse complement strand
GGAAGATCAGCGAATCGCGCCGGTGAGTAAAAGAATTGTTCAATCTGTAGGAGGAATTCATGACGTTGAATTCATCTTCAAGGTCGATGAGAAACTCACTCCCGATGTTCGCTTCATTTACGCATACCCAAATAACGTCACGACTCTTTCCGCCGATTTTGAAGTTCATGGGATTGCATACAACCCCGCCCAGTGAGCGATTTGAACGCATTTTCCTGTCGTATTACCAGTTCTTTCTATACCCAGAAACTCCTGCCGATCTACTTCGGCAGGTTGTTCTACAACTGGAAATCAAGAACGTAACTCAACTTTTCCTCAACGCATTGCTTCACCCACCGTACGAAATTATTTTTTCGAAATGAGAGAGACTGGATGCTTCGTCCAGACAAGTTAGTCACTGTATTCTTTTCGTGTGTTTCGTGGCTAACAAATCGTTTCGATGCTATGAACGGAGAAGAACAACTCGTCGTTCAAACACGCACGAATCCAACAGGATGAGGTGGAACTGACTTGTATTTCCTAAAAGCGAATTCACCTCTAAACTAACCAAGTTTCTTGAATGCGGTGTCAATGAATTCCATGCAACGCTCTGCCATGACTGTGAAGTAAAGCCAGTTATGTCCACCGTGAGAAGTTTTGAGATCACACTCATACATAATACCGGATGAAGAAAGTTTACTCGCCAGGATTTCGTTGCCCGCGAACCAAGTCTTATCCATGGGATCACAAGCGAAGAATTGAAACTTCGGCCAGTTGAGCGGATGAATATGCAGCGTGGCAGATTCTTGCCGAGCTTCTTCTTTCGTTTCAAAAATTTGATCGAGGGGATAGCCTTGTCCGTAGGCTTTATAGAAATCGATGGCAGAGGAGATCGCTGCCACGACTGGAAATGTTCTAGCATGTCGATATGAAATGTTCAGCGCACCCTGCCCCCCCATGCTGACACCTAACAATGCCAGATTTGGCGCAACGATCTGCAACTCTTTCTCGATCCAGTTTACAACATGCGTCCTCACGTAATCCATAGGAGTGAGTTGCTCATCAAAATCTTCGCAAATGCGATCAAGCCACCAGCTTTTCTTACCACGCGGACAGATCACCGGATACCCATACTGCTCGAAGAGTTTCGTGAAATCTTCGTTTTCTGAAAGACGCTCTTCTCCATGTGCATGGAGATAGACAACCGCATGATCCGACGTACGTTTGTCTGGAAGAAATACATCAGCATTCTTGCCATCAATCTTAATTTGTTTCCACATCGAATTAGTCATACTTTAAGATTAAAAAAGAAGCCCGACTTATGAATAAGTCGGGCTTCTGAGTAATAAATTCTGCAAAGACTCTTACTCAAGCAACTTCTTTTTTCTCTGGAAAGAATTTATTGAGCGTTGCCTCACTCGGTGCAGGAGTGAATGAGGAAACAACGATCATCGCAACTGTAGAAGCTGCAATCATCGCGGTCACCGGCATGAGATGAAGTCCCATGATACTACCAACTGTGAAGTCCGAGTTCGCTGCGTAATCTGACGCTTTGAACAGATACACCCAAGTCCCGGCAGCTGCAAGTACACACGCGTACGCTCCCGCTTTCGTGAGCTTCTTCCAATAGAGTGATGCGAGAATCAACGGAAACAGGCTAGAAAATCCACTAAAGCACCAGACTCCCAAGGTGAAGACTCGACGTGGTTCGTACAAACTGAAAAAGTAGGTAATTGCCACGATGCAGATAATGAAACCCCGCGCCACAAGAATCGTTTGTTTGTCCGAGAATTTATCGCGTCCACCGTAGTGAACGGCAATATCTTCGGTAAACATCGTCCCTAAACAGAGGAACTGACTGTCAAGCGAGGACATAATCGCTGCCAGGATCCCGGCTGTCAGAAATCCACCTAAAACCGGACCAGCTACTTTCCCCACCATGAATGGAAGCACTGCGTTTGGATTTGCTGCGACTGGAGGAGGAACAACGATTAAGTCGCTGGTCGCCCAAGCTCCGATGAGCACACAAGGAACCCAAACGATCATGATGAAAATCGGGTGTGCGACAACTGGCAACTTGAAGGTGTTAGCACTTTTGGCAGTGAGCCAGTGTTGAAACAAGTGCGGAAACATTCCAACCGAAAGCGGAACAAACATGTACGTCAGGAACTGTTCAGGAGGCATGTGCGAACGCATCAGTTTTTCTTTTGGAATGGCTGCACTGGCAGTCCGGATACTCGCCATGAGTGTGTCTTGCCCACCCAGTTTCATGGCGATGACATAAAACGTGATGACGCCCAGCACCATGAACACGATCGTTTGAAATGTGTTTGCCCAAGCGGTTCCTCTCATTCCACCGAAGAAGACATAGATCAAAACAATTCCGCAAATCACCAAAGAAGCGAGGGGCTTAGGAACTCCTCCCTGTGATCCATATAGGAAGCTCGGTTCCGCATCTGGAGTTTTCGGATTGACTCGTTGCTCTAAAAAGGCAGGAAACGTCCCTTCTTCAAATGTTCCTCCCACAATTTCCCCATCGACCACACGGCCAGCAGTCACTTTGTTAACAACCGTTCCGGACGCCATCACCCCAATCAAGAGGTATGGAATCACAAGTCCAACAAGAACGGGAAAGAGAACCAATCCAATTTTATCGCTATCGAGACGGTCTCGGAAAAACTGAATTTGCGTGGTGTATCCATAATCTTTTCCGAATTTCCAAACCTTCACACCAAGTACCAGGAAGCAGAGCGAGTGGATAATGCCCGATGATGAGGCGAGCATCCCGTAAACGCCGACACCTTCCTTGAACGATTCCCCGGTTGAACCGACCAGCGCGAAGGCGGTCATCGTGGTTCCGAAGATCGACATCAACAACAGAAACGGACCAATCGAATGGCTTGCCAGCATGTAATCTTTACTGGTCCCTTTGAACAGGCGACTTGAGAACAAGCCCAGACCTAGCAAGAGCGCCAGATAGCACGAAATAATGATTAACTGCGTCATTTAGCCTGCGCTCCTTTCAAACTCTCAGGAGCGGATTCTTCAATGACTTCCTCAGGCCAACAAAACAAGGTTGCCAAGTACCATGTGATCGACGCAGCGATTGATATTCCAGCATGGTACGCCAACGTGATTGGCAGAAAACCGAACAGCAATGTTGGATCGTCCCAGAACCAGATGTCCTGATGAATGATGATCAGGAGCAAAACTAGCCCCCAAACGACTTTATTCATGGTAGTCACTCGAAAATTTCAAAGGTGGGTCAAATCATGGGTCGGTAGTGTATCAGTCATCGAGCAGATTCGAAACTGAATGCCGAAAGAGCACCGAAGAATTTGGTAGTTCGGACAAATAAGAAGCAAAAAAGGAAGGAAATTCACCACGGAGACCTAGAGACACGGAGGTGTCAATTCAGAACACCAATTGATTTCCAACAGTCAAATTCAAGACAATAGAGACTGTCGTCTATTCGTGATAAAGATGGTCTTTAGTTTCTCTACCTTGTTAGGTGAACTTGGCAGAAGGAAATAGAAATTGCGGAGTAGAAATTCTATTGGGAAATGGCAGAGAGGGTTTGCTGTTCGTCTCTCAGT
>JABJMI010000624.1 GCA_018659505.1 Planctomicrobium sp. | reverse complement strand
CATATTCTGGCAAACCATGAGTTGCAGGCACTGGAGGTGATGGCGTGGACATTGCTTGCATTCCCAGATGCACCAACCGAGTTCCGTTTGGGGCTCGCACGTATCATGATCGATGAACAACGACACACACGCATGCACGCTGAACGTGCTGCGAAATTGGGAATTCGCTTTGGAGAATTACCAGTCAACTGCTACATCTGGAACAAGGCAATGGAGTTCGAGAATGTTCTTGAGTACCTAGCAGGTCTGCCTCTTGTTTTCGAAGGTCGAAATCTCGATCACACTTTAGAACTGGAAAAGGCATTCAAGAAAGTCGGTGATGAACGCAGCGCCCACCTCATGCGCGCGATTCACGATGATGAAATCGAACATGTGCGTTTTGGTCTGGAGTGGTTTAGAAAGTTAAAGCCGGAAGAGATGACTGATTGGGACGCCTTCGAGAACCACTTGCATTGGCCACTACGACCACACAAAGCAAAAGGCGAAGAGTTTCAACGAGAAGCTCGCGAACAGACCGGGATGAGTGAAGAATTCATCAATCGACTGGAATCTGCAGAGGATGAGCTGAAGAAAAAGAAGACGTAAATTTGGTGACTAAAATAAACAAAAGTAAAATCACCACGGAGACGCTGAGACACGGAGGAAAGCAGTCAACAAGTTGAAAGCAATGCATTGTTCAGGTGAGTTCTGAGATGATGACCGTTCTTTTCTCAGTGTTCTCTGTGCCTCTGTGTTAAATCATTTCTTTGATTGAAAAAAACAAAGTTCATAGATCAAGTCGTTCGAAATGGACATCTGGATTCATGACTCCTGATTCTTTGCGAATTTCGTTATCATCTTGTTTGAGAGTGCTTTGTTATCTCCTCATTAATGATGATTGAAACGATGTCAGAAGTTGTCGCTGGGCGTGAGATATTGATTGGAATTTGCGGGGGGATCGCTGCCTATAAGGTTGCGGACGTGACGAGTCAGCTCGTTCAAAAGGGAGCGAATGTTACCGTCGTCATGACTCATTCAGCTGAGAAGTTTATTGGGAAAACAACTTTCCAGGCTTTGACAGGTCGTCCCGTTTACACCGAACTCTTTGAACCACAAGAACATTTCATTGGTGAACATATTGGGTTAGCTCGCAGGGCAGAACTCTTTCTCATCGCCCCCGCAACGGCAAGTTTTATTGGTCATCTTGCTCATGGGCTTGCCAGCGACCTGTTGACGACACTTTCGCTAGCGGTCACCTGTCCTGTTTATGCCGCACCGGCGATGAACAACGAGATGTGGTCCAAGCCGTCCGTTCAAAGAAACATCGAGCAAATCAAAGCAGACGGAATCCAAACCATCGGACCAGATCAAGGTTGGCTAAGCTGTCAGGCAGTCGGTCCCGGCAGAATGTCTCAACCAGATGAGATCGTGAAAGTGATTGAAAAACACTTTCAGCAAGCTGAAAACAAAGAATGCTGAAACGATAGAATGCTGTAGCAGAGTGAGTAGCGGAGCGAATTGCCCTGCATTCGATGGTTGAATTGAACTTCCAGGGCACGATCACAGATTACTACTACATTACCGTTCGATTTTGCATCAAATGAAGCAATGATCGAAAATTCAGACAACTTTCATTCTCAAGCATGGCACATAGCTGATAAATTGATTTAACGAACTAGAAGGAGTGCAGCGTGATGAGCCATAATATTCTCACTGAGTATTCACAGGGAAGAATTACGGTTACGACCGCATGTAAAAAAATTCTATCGGAAATAAGTCAGGAAAATGTCAGGAGAACTTTAGGTGATCTTCCTATTGAATTTGTGGAATTCATTTTAAAACTAGAATCATCAACTCGATGGACTGGGTGTTCTAAAACCCCCAGCTCAAAACAAATTGAAATTGCACAAGACTTCTTGAGCAACACATAGATATTAAAATAATCAACAAGTATGTAGCTAGGGGGCGACAGAGCCGCTCAACTCTAATCCCTCAACCAGCCCGTAGGCTTATTCTTCTCGATTGATCTCAGGGGGAGTCAATTTGTGAACGGGTGTCGAGAGAAAATCTGCCGAAATCTTTCCAGAGTCCGCCATCGCTTGAACCGAAGCCTGTAATGCCTCGTCGACGACAAAGAGTTTATCTGCCTGAGCATCCCGAAAGTTTTTCACAAACTTTAAGAGTTCCAATTCTGCTTGATCACTTTCTTCACCTTCCTTGATGTGGTCAGTGAACATGATTCCATCCAGATGATCCGTCTCATGCTGAACAACACGGGCGGGGAGATCATCAAGGTCCATCGCAAAGCCCTGTCCACTAAGATCAAAAGCTTCGATGGTAATTGTTTCGGCTCGCTGAACATCTCCATAGAGTCCAGGTAGACTCAAGCAACCTTCTTCTCCGACCACATCTCCTTTACGTTTCGAGAGAACCGGGTTGATAAAGACCAGTTCCTCGTCTTCGTTTCCGGGTCGAGCATTAAGATTCACAATAAAAAATCGAAAAGGTAAACCAACCTGATTGGCTGCCAAACCAATTCCGTTCGCTTCGTACATCAGGTCGAACATTTTGCGTACGACTTTTCGTAATGTCCCGTCGATCTGTTGAACATCGACAGATTTGAAACGCAAAGCAGGATGAGGATAGTGAACTATTTGCATCGGAATAATGGAAACGTAGGAGAAACAGGAAAACTTAATATCTAAGTTGATGAAGCATTCATTCACACCTCTCAACCAAAACTCCACAGCTTAGGCTGCAATGCCGGATTTTAGCTTCTTAAAGAGATACGATCAAAGCAGGTTCCCAGAGTCGAGAGAAAGACGTCAATGAAGGACAGCCAGCAAGGAAACAATCGAAATTGAAGTGGAGTTCAAAAATCAAACGAATCATCAATTCGAGTCACCAGATTCATGACCTGCTTTAGTGATGCTTACAGAGACCTAAATTCATTGTCTATCAGTGGCTTGCCTTTAGAGTTCGCTGTATCCTTGTCTGAAAATAAACTTTTATCTGACTCCCATCTCCATATTCAGAGAGGTATCTCTTGCTGCCTATTAGTAGATTGCATCGAATCTTAATTGTGCTGTGGCTTTGTTTTTCTGTCGCTGGCTGTCAGCAGGATCCGCAAGCTGCTATTGAAAGTTTTCCTTCGAAAACGGTCACTGTTGTCTGTCCGTGGTCAGCGGGGGGAGGAACGGATCGTTGCTCTCGTTTTTGGGCTGATCAGTTACATAGCAAATTCGACAATCCATTCGTCGTCATGAATCGGACTGGTGGAAGCGGTGCTATTGGTCACGCTGCCGTTTCGCGAGCAAAACCAGATGGATACACCATGGGGATGGCGACCGTGGAACTGAGCATGATGAAACAAATGGGTATCAGCGAGCTCTCTTATCGTGACTACGAATGTCTCATGCAGATCAACGCAGATGCGGCGGCTGTCGTTGTTCGCAAAGATGCGAAGTGGGAAACAATTCAGGAGTTGCTCGCTGAGATCAAAGATTCAGATACGAAATTAAAAATGTCTGGCACAGCCAGTGGCGGCATTTGGGAT
>JABJMI010000113.1 GCA_018659505.1 Planctomicrobium sp. | reverse complement strand
ATCTCCACAAATGGTAGCGAAACAGAATCGCATAGGATTTGTGGAGATAATAAAACTATTTAAGATAAATTATTCAGCGAGCACAGGCTCCAATTCTTCTTGCACCAAAACTTCTGGGCGTGAACGGTCAAACTGATGGCTTTTCTTTAGTGAGCGTGCCACTGCACGGCCAGCACGGTCTGCGAGTCGAGAAATACATTTTGAGATTTCATCATCCTTATGAGTCATCACAACATCGCTTGCTCCTCTAAGTTGAATCGTAATGCGAGCCACTTTATCGACGCCGCCACGAGGTCCGTTTTCGTCTGAGACGACTAAATTGACTTCATGGATTCTGGAATCGAACCGGGACAAAGCGAAGAGTAAGCGTCTCTCTGCTAAGAGACGTGAATCGTGTGTCAGTACATCGCTTCGGTCGGTCATCATCAGTTTCATGACGTTTCTCCAATAGACGGTAAAAGACAAAACTCTACTCTTGAACCTCTAATTATACGCGCGCACCCCTCGAACCTCCAAGTAGAATTTTGGCGATATTTGCCTTGCCTAAACAAATGCCAAGAACTTTCAAAAAAGTGCTTGACAAATGGAAATCGCAGTTCTGGAAATGCTGCTGGGTTACCTACATGATGACGTAACAGAAGTATCTGCTGGAAATGCCTGCACGAAACTATTTTTGAAAAACGCAAAGATGCAAAGTCGCGATGGTGCAAAGAATTCTTTCACTTCTCTGCGACTTGGCGCATCAGAGCAAATGAATAGACAACCATTACAAGCACGACGCGCAAGCGAGTGGATAGTAGAACTGATTTGCGCTGCGTTCTGGTACTCTCTCAATGATGAAGCAAAAATAATCTCACGCGGAGCCGCAGGGAAAAAGAAAAAACTCCGCGCTCTCAGCGGCTCTGCGTGAGCAATTCTTCCTGAAGTTCAAATTATATGGATTTCATTCAAGAAGAGGGTGACTAACGATTGAGGCTGAAGCAGACATTCATCAATCACGATAGCGTTTCACGATATCTCCATAAGCGTCAATGCGACGGTCTCGTAGAAACGGCCAGTGTGTTCGCTGTTCGTTTAGCATCGCGAAGTCACACTCTGCCATGAGAATTTCCGGTTGATCGACGCTCGCTTTCTTTAGAATCGTTCCACTCGGATTGCAGATAAAACTTTGTCCCCAGAATTCGATTCCTCCTTCTGGATCGCCTTCATTACCGATCCGATTCGCCGATGCAACATACACTCCGTTAGCGATGGCGTGACTCCGTTGAATCGTTTCCCAAGAGTCATGCTGAGCGACACCATATTCGCTTTTCTCAGAGGGATGCCACCCAATAGCTGTCGGGTAGAAGATGATCTCTGCCCCTGCCAAAGCAGTCAATCGAGCAGCTTCGGGATACCATTGATCCCAGCAGATGAGGACACCAACTTTACCGAATTTCGTATCGAATATTTTGAAGCCAAGGTCGCCGGGAGTGAAGTAGAACTTCTCATAGAACAACGGGTCATCCGGAATGTGCATCTTACGATACATGCCTAAGTATTCACCATCAGCGTCAAACACGACTGCCGTGTTGTGGTAGAGTCCTGCGGCGCGTTTCTCAAACAAGGAAGCGACAACGACGACTCCACACTTCTTAGCGACCGCTGCAAATGCTGCTGTACTCGGACCAGGAATTGTCTCAGCCAAATCGAACATCGCATGATCTTCAGTTTGACAGAAATACTGCGAACGAAATAACTCCTGGGTACAAACAATCTGCGCCCCCTGCTCCGCTGCCATTTCGACGCCAGCAATCGTTTCATCTAATGTCGCTGCAGCATCTAAAGTGACAGCACGCTGAATGAGAGCAACATTAACGGTTCGACTTTGTGACATTCTGAAAGCACTCTTTCAAGGACATGAAATCCGAATTCTACCGACATCGAATTATTGAACAACACGCAACATGTTCCTGCTTAATCTAATTCAGGTGGGACGGCTCCATAAGTCCACGACGCTGTAAACTTAGCGGCAGGCTCGCGAGTTGGAACAGCTCCAGGTTTCATTTGATTAGCAAGTTCTATCGCTGCATCGACCATTTGCTGTCCAGCTGTGATTTCCAAATTGCTGTAACTACTCAGGCGAGTTTCATAGCCACCTCCGCGAGAACCAAATGCCTCTTCGGTCGGGACGTACCCCACACAACCATTGGCAAGCGAAACTGGAAACGTCAGAGGAAACGGACTCCCAGCTTTAATGTCCAATCCGAATTGGCAAAAGAATTCAGCAGGGTCGGTTAGCATGACCACCGGACCAACTTGAATCGCTTGCACTTCCACTTCGGCGATTGGTTCTTTCGATAACCTTGCATCCAGCAAGACGATCTCTTTGGAAAATGCCCACTCAGTCGCACCGACTTCAGCCGGTTGTTTTTTCGTCAGCTCCAAACTTGCAGCGACTCGTTCAGGTCGAGGAGCACGTCGTTCAATTTTGAGAATCTTGCTTGAATGAGCAACTGGCGTCAGTTGCCCTGGTTCCTCTCGTAGGAGAACTTTCACCGCCTCTGCCCCGACTGTTCCTCCAACATAGCGTGATGATTGCTCTGGTTTACGACCAACGAACTTCGTTTGATTCTCAACTTGCGTCACATCTCCAGAAGCACCAGCAAGAAAGACGACGACCACATCTTCCCCGAAAACCCCTCGAATCACTTGTTCAACATAGTAAATGTAATTCGCTGAAATCCCGCCCGGACTGGCTGTCGCATGGCATACGAAGTTCACGATGCAGCCAGTTAGATTCCCCTCTGTGTCCCATGCTCCGATCACACCGACTTCAGGATCAGTTGGACCTGCCGGTTCGATGATCGCTGGGTTGCCCGGTCGCGGATGCGTATGTGTCAGCCCGCTGGTCATATAGAATCGGCGATTAAACGCGACACCTTCGGCTCTTCCTTTTCCGACGCTGCACTGATTGGCTCGCTTGTCACCTGCAGCTTCACAAACGGCAGCGACAATTTGATCTTCGACATGCTTCAAATAATCCAGATTGGCATTCGAGGACTTTTCATAAGCAAGCTCTTGAACAAATTCGGAAGCATGGTCGTACTCACCCGGGTAAATCATTCCAGTGGGACCAGAAGAATGAGAGTGCGTTGCATGGATCAAGATGGCTCCAGCATTAATCCCGCACTTCTCTGTGATTCTTTTACGAGCCCCCAGAACAAGCTGACGCCGAACCAGGAGAGCATCCACCGAAACAATCGCAACACGATTGTCACCGTCCGTAAAAACTGCGGCTCGAACTTTGCATGGGTCGTGTACAGACTTGTGAAATATTTTTCCGTAACCACCCGGTCGCTCCATCCCGATATCGGGAGTGATGTCTCGTTCCGCAAAGCCAGCGATAGCTTTAGGCTCTGATTCAGATTCTTGTGCCGCAACGAATTGAACCTGCCCCATTAAAATTGAAAAGATGGTTATCAGTCGGAAAACGGATGCAGTCATGGTCGTCCCTTGCGTGTGATCAGTGTCGAAGCACAGTTGCTCTCAAATTTGAGTGAGACACACTGTGTAAACAATTCACCAATCACGATGCAAGTTCGCGAGCGTTGTTTCGCACTTGAAGTGCGTAGCTGGACCATGAACTCGAAATTGTTTTTGCCATCAACCAATGATTTCATGAATAGGTTCGACGTTCTCAACACCGACGAGTTTCTGATCGAGTCCGCTGAAGAAGTAGCTCAGACGATTTGGGTCGAGT
>JABJMI010000840.1 GCA_018659505.1 Planctomicrobium sp. | reverse complement strand
CAAATGCGCGTTGCTTCTGCCAAAGTGGCACAACTCCGAATTACATAAACCACCGAAGAACTGCCAAATCCGCATTAGCTGTGATCCTCGCTTGAATACAAATAGCAGCGAAATGCACAACTTTAATTATGCTGCAAAACAACACAGATTGGTCTCTCAGAGACCAGCCCGGTAAGTGAAACGTTAGGAAATTCGAATGTTTATCGACCAAGGTAGAGCTTGCGGGAGAGTGCGGACGACTTCGTGACAACATAAAGTTCGTAGCAACATGGTGTTACAGTGATTTGTTAAGTTCATCGTTGAAATCTCTACAAATAGGGATGTTTGGTCTCGAATTCGCTAAATATCTTATTCAGTTAATAGACCACCAAGCATCGTTGGTGGAATCAACGATTGGTCAATAAGAAATCCAACACCTTAATCTATGGAGAGAATTTGATGTTAGTCCTTACTCGCAAAGCTGGCGAAACGATCCACATCGGCGACGATGTTGTCTTGAAGGTCTCTGAAGTTTCAGGCAACCGGGTCAAAATCTGTATCGATGCTCCTAAAGTGCTCCGTATTCTACGTGGGGAAGTTGCAGAGCAAATGGAGCTGAATGTCATCGAATCTTCTTCAGCCAAAACGAAAGCTCCTCGCCGAATTCAATCTGGTTCCCATGGCAATCTGAGTGTTATTGCCAAATGAGTGGGAATTAAAAATTGAGTTAGGTCACCGCAGAGGAACTGGAACCAGTAATTTGCGAGATGATGCTAATTCGCAATTTGATTTTGTGGCTCTCGATTACTTTCTCTTCGGGCGATAGACATGAGTCGCCTGAGCGAAGGCACCCTCTGCAGATTCCATGATTGTTTCTGATAGTGTGGGATGAGCGTGGATACTCTCAGCGAGATCCCTGGCAACTGCTGCGGTTTCTACTGCGAGAACACCTTCTGCAATCAACTCACCTGCTCCTGGCCCGACAATTCCGACACCTAATACCCGTTCGGTTTGTGGATCGAAGATCATTTTGGTGAGTCCTTCGGTGCGTCCGATGGTTTGAGCACGACCTGATGCTGCCCAAGGGAAGCGAACAATGTTCACTTCTTGACCAGTCTTTTTCGCTTCGGCCTCAGTGAGTCCACACCATGCAACTTCTGGGTCGGTAAAGACAACTGCCGGGATGGCGATGTTGTCAAACTGAGCGGGCTCACCCAATAATGTTTCGACTGCGACTTTGGCTTCTCTTGTTGCTTTGTGAGCTAGCATCGGCTCTCCAGCCACATCACCGATAGCCATGATCTTTGGATCGCCAGTTCGCATGTTACGGTCGACCGAAATGAAACCACGTTCGGAAACTTCAACTTTTGTATTTTCGAGTCCGATGCCGAGTCCGTTTGGAATTCTCCCAACTGAAATCAGTACTCGATCAAAAGTCTGTGGGGAATCGACTCCCTCACCTTCCAGTTCTGCGACGATTCCAGCATCAGTTGCTTTCAAAGAATTTAATTTTGTACTGGTGTGAATCGCTTTGAATTGTGAATTGAGTCTTTTCCTCAAAGGTCGAACGAGATCACGATCTGCTCCCATGAGGATATCGTCAAGCATCTCGACAACTGTCACTTCTGAACCTAATGCAGAATAGACTGATCCCATCTCCAACCCGATATAGCCTCCGCCGATCACAAGCAGTTTCCCGGGGATATCAGGGAGGCTCAAAGCTCCAGTCGAATCCATGACGCGATCATCACCGATGTCCAGGAATCTCGGAAAGGCAGGGCGGGATCCGACAGCGACGATGCAATGATCGAACGTCATTGTGCTTGAACTGCCATCTTCTTTTGACAACTTCAAGGTCGACGAATCGACAAATTCGCCCCGAGCTTGAATCAGCTTTACGCCACGGGCATCGCAGAGTTGTTTGATTCCCCCGGTCAGCTTACCAACAACGGATTCTTTGAAGCTGCGAATTTGATCGAGGTCAATCGTCGGCTTTTCGAACGTGACTCCCCAAGCTTTCGACTCTTCGGCTTCATGGATTAGTTTCGCAATGTGCAACAAAGCCTTCGAAGGAATACATCCACGGTTCAAGCAAACTCCACCCGGACGTGGATCTTGGTCAACGAGAACGACATCCATGCCATGATCGGCAGCTTCAAACGCGGCTGGATATCCTCCGGGACCGCCACCCACAACAATCAACTGAGCATGAGTTGGTTCGTTTGACATCAAAATTCCTCTATCTATATCGGGATTCAACATAATTGAATCTTAAAGACTGTCATTCTAAGTGGCTTTGATCGTTTAACAATATTGCCACAACTTGACACGATAGAGAAATCTCTTTGATCCGGAAAGTATTCGAGCCTTGATCAACAAAAATGATTGCACATGAAGACGTTTATGCCACTTTCAACGGAGCATTTGCTTCAGTCGCTTGCGAACATCTTCAGATAGAAATTTATCTGTATGACCGTATTGATGATTCAATTCATCAAGATCCAGCGCAGTCTTTGCTGCTTCTGTCGCTGGTTGATTTGCTCGCTGTTGCGCCATTGCCAATTCAGCTTGTAGCTCAGCGAAATTAGGATAGAGCAGAGCTGCATCTTGATACGCATCGACAGCTTTTATTGCATCGGCTTCATCTTCAGACTGCTCAGCCTTCGCATCCCACAAATTCCCGAGAGATCGATATCTTCCTGCTGCGAAAGGGTCAAGTTTGATGGCATCTTGCAGATGCGAAACAGCTTGCTCAAATTCGCTGTCGTCGCGACTTCCAGAATTTCTCCAATTTTGAAAATAGAAGAGTGCCAACTGCTGCTGTGGTTCGGGAGACAGTGAATCAGCTTCGCTGGCACTTAGGAAATACCGCTTGGCAAGTTGAGGATTCCCCCGTACTAGCAGCATTGATTTCCCGATGTTGATGTCGGTTTGAGCGAGTTGAACAGGTATCAACCCTGTTAATAGCGATCCAACTAACAGCCCAAGACTCATTAAGCTGGCTGATAATAAAGACTTTTCACTGAGTTGAATCTCCTTACCTGTTTGGATTTCGCTGAAGGTTATCGAATGAGCAAGCACGAGAATGACTAAGACAACAGCTGGCATCTCAATCCCGCTGGCGCCCGATAAATGGACAACAGTGGCAACGAAAGCTGCCAAGGCAACAGGTCTCCTAATGAAAAATTGAACACCCAACTTGTTGAGTACGACCGAGAAAGAAGCCGTGATCGAGCCCATTAAAATCAGTCTCTGAT
>JABJMI010000528.1 GCA_018659505.1 Planctomicrobium sp. | reverse complement strand
CTGGAATTTCTCTACGTTCCGATACTCAGAACACAAATACATACGGACAGAATCAACCGCCACAACAAAGCCAACAACCAATCCTGAATGCGGCACAGTTTGAAAGCTTAATCCTTCCCAAACCCGCAACACCTGCACCAGCAACTCGAAACGTATCACAACCGTTTCCGATTCAACGCACAGTATCGAGTCCGCCAACTCTCCAGAGCCAGCCAGCACCATTCGAAGAGGAAGACGAAGTGGTTCCCAGTTTCTTGGCTCCTGCTGCCGGTGTTCAACCAGTGAACTTTTCTCGCTGAGAATTGTTTCCGGACGTAACCGAAATATTGGATAATAACCATCTGAATAAGCTGGGCGACTCTCGGTTTGTTCTAAGTCGAGAAGAACACTTCCCCCCTAATATGATCGCAACCTTTGTTGGTATCGTTGTGCTATCTCCTTCTCGGTTTACTTTGCAGGCTCTTTTAACTGATCACCACTGCTAGCGGATTTGTAGATGAAGATGGCGTCCTTTTCGGAGAGTTCACCTTCTTCGACGAGTTTCTTGAGCATTGATCCTAGATGCTCTAAATCTTTTGCTTCCATGACAAGATTGTAAATGTCCTTAGATGACTCCTCGGTGAGTCTTCCCGCTTTCACCTGGGCTTTAAGTTTGGTTGAGAGTTGTTCGAGGTCAATACTCTCTTTTTTACCGGAATGAGCGGTTTTCTTCTCTTTCACGCGGACCAGTTTTACCCTAATTGGTTGGGGAAGTTCGATGGTTAAGATAAGCGAATCGTCATCAATCGCATGGTAACGCATATTCAGCGATCCCTGTTCTCCTTCACCGGTGGTGTAACCGACTTGTAGAGTCGCATCGCCATCTTTTTCGAACTTCCAGGAACCAAGCGATGAACTCCCCTTTGCATCGGCTTCGATCTGGAAGACGTCGCCAGATTCTCCATTGACCGCCATCAGTCCGGTTGATTGAGTATTGAATGAATTCGAGATATTTTCAATGACTCTGTCTTCGATCTTCCATCGATAAGTCAACTTCATCCCTTGACCTTTTGATTCCTCATCAACCCACGTTCCCAGTAATCGATCCCAACCAGAGCGATGTAGGATTTCGGAAAGTACCTTGGAATTCTCTTCGGCAGGCTGTGGTTGTTTGTCAGTGACCTGCACAATGAAATCGTTGCTGAACATTCCATCTGAATTCTGCAACTGAATGAGCTGCATTCCTTCTTCGGGAAGATTTTCGAGGTTAATGCGAACTCGCTCGCCTTCAAGAAGCTCGACGTTGCCTGCGACTCGGTGACCGTTGAGGAATACGTGGGCTCCGTCATCGAGGTGTCGACCACTGACCAACATGTCCGTTTTACCCGGAGACAAAATCGGAAACTCTTGACTTCCGCTCTGTTGTTCAATGGGAGCAAGTGTCCAGATCGCTGGCTGCGGATGGTCGAAGCCTGATTTCTCACCGTGTCGAGCAGTCAGCGTCAGCACCAATTCTCCCGACTTCGCCATCGACAGCAATTCATCACGAGTAAAGGTTTCGTCACTCGATTTAGAAACGTACTGACCGTTTGGAACCTGTGCCTGGTACTGCAAAGAAATCGTCTGGGCTGCGTTGCCTTTGGTTAAGATTCCATCGCCTTCAAGAATGATAGCTTCCTCTTCAGCGGATGTTTCTAATGCAGATAGTAATTCAGAGGTGACTTGTTGTTCGACGGACTGTTCGTTGAGCGTCACTTGTCTTGCGAAGGTTCCTGAGTAGCCGGTGCTTCCTTGCAGAACCATGTCCCAGACTGGATTGAATCGTTCCCGACCACCCCACGAGAATCTCCAAATCTCTTCTTCCGATTGACCTCGTTCGGCGACGTTTCGATAAAACGGGAATTCAACAATATTGAGACGTCCCTGTGGGAGAATCAGAAAACGGTCATAGGCTCCGCGCCAAGTTGGCGCATCCATCCCGGTGCCGGGTGTATTGGTGCTGACAAGGAAAGGCATACGATGACAGTCCCCACAGACGTTCGCCTGCGGCTTTGATGGATCATCGTCACCATCAATGTGAAATAATTCAAAACCAAGTTTTGCTCGATCCGTGACAGCATTATCGTAAGGGCGTTTTTGTGCTGGTGGATAAGGGACACTCAGTAGGAACGCCGACATGTCATCGCGTTGAGCTTTTGTTAATAATCCAGTTTTACCTTCGTCATTGGCGCCCTCGTTATCGACCATCGCCATTGTCCCGGAGAGTCCTCCATCAATCAGATGTCGAGCGGCGCTGAGTGCATCACCGAGAATGGCTGTCGGTTCCGATGTACCGTGAATCTCTGCACTATTATTTCCACCATAAGGATCGCCGGGGATGCCGTCCCAGTGATACGGCTCGGTATCGCGAAGTCCGCGAATCGGCATCGTCGAGCGAGGCATAATCTGATCTCCACCAGTGACGATTGGAGTCTTCAGTACCCACAACAATTGATCCGTATGTCCATCAGGATGACAACTCGCACAGGAATAAGTCCCGGTTGAGGAAGCAGCCCCCGTTTCGAAGGCGATGCGGCCGCGTTTGACTGCAGGATGTGTCGGGTCTTCGAGTTCCATTGTTTCAATCACAGTCGGATTTTCACGATCGCTGAGATCGACCAACGAAACGGAGTTCTCGACCGCATTTAACACCCACGCTTGTGAAAGGAACCCTCGGTGAGAATTCTCCAGAGCGATTCCGCGTGGGACGGCAGCTACATTCACACGTCCTAAAACTTCTCCACTCTCAGCATCAACCGTAAATAGCTTGTCCGATGCCGCTGCTGAGACGACGAGAGTTTTATCGTCATCGCTGATTTCAATCGCATACGGTGTCGCCAGTGCATTTCCCGCTTGAGGTTGTTCTGGCGGAAGTGGTTCGAGATCGAAAAACGATGCCTCAGACTTTCCGTTCTCATGAAACTGAACCTGTGTAATCTGATTCAGAAAAGCACGGTTCTCGAGTTCCTTAAGACTGTGCTTCTTAGTCCCTGCACGACCATTAATATGGTTGCGTGCATCGGTTTGAGCGATGAACACACGACCTTTTGAGTCAACCGTCATTCCATACAACAGCGTTCCGAGAGTATCGACCGATTCAATCAATTCATCATTTGCAGTATCGAAGACGAACAGGTCGCGATCAGGAACTTGCGGATGTTTGACGATATCTACAACATGTCCCAGCGAGAGAACATTATTATGACGGATCGAGTGCTCCCAGGCATCGAAGGTAACAAGGTCACCATCAATCTTGTCTCCTGAACCGCCTGACAGCTGCGTTTTGTTATTCGACTCGAAGGGAATGACGTACAACTTCCCACTACGGACGACGATGTCCCGCGGGTCTTGAGCTGGGATTGTTAGCCGTTTCGTAACTTCGCGAGTTTTCACGTCGACAACGGCTATCTGATTTTCTGAAGAGAGAGCAACGTAGGCTTTATCATTACTGGCGAACGCAATTCCCATCGGTTCATCAAAGAGTGTTGCTTTCGTTTTCGCATCGAACTCCTGAACCGTCGCAATAACGTGGAGGTAGGTGGAACTCTCTTTGTTCGTGTCGATGACGTTCACCGAATCAGAAACGTGATTTGACACCCAAACTTCATGACCATCAGGACGGACAGCGAGGCTGACAGGATCGACACCCACCGGCACTCGCACGATGACTTTCTTCGTCTTAGCATCAATAATATCGACCGTGTCAGACGGAGTATTCGCTACTAAGACGAGCCCATCGCTGATCACAATTGGATTTGCATGAGGACTGACGAACGATGGACGTCCGACTTGCTTCATCTCTGCGGGTTCTTTTCGCAGTTCACTTGCCGGTCGCTTCGCGGTCACTGTTCGCCGCTGACCTTCTTTTGAAATTGCAGGAGGTCCAAACAAAGCGGCACAGAACAACGTCAAGAGAATCCAAACTGAAGCTAACTTTTTCATTCCAACATTCCTGTTGTCGTTCAAATAAGATGGGGGGGATATGATAATTCAATGACGCCCGATGGGCGACGATCAAGGATTCAGTTCTACGGATGTAATCGCCAGACCTGCTTGATCAAATAAAGTGTGGCACCAAACTGATTCAACAATCAGTTCTGCTGGTCCCTTAGGAAGTTTCTCTTTCAGGAATTCGAGTGACGGATCGAGACTGTAATCGTCCAGATTCAGGATCACTTCAAATTCATTTTTGCCAGTGAACGACTCAGCAGGGAGGATCGTTTGAAAGCGACCTGCGAAGTCGCCATTCCGATGTCGAACGGTTAAACCAAAGAAGACATGATTGGGATGATCAAGGCGACCTCGGATTCGTATCTTTGACTGGGGAGGCAAAACGACTGGTGGAGTCTCTCCGGTCGAGACACCCACGGATGCGGTATAGAGTGTGATGTCGCGGCCAGTCTCTTTATCTGCGGTATAGGGAATCGCCCACAATCTGGCGGGGAGATCTTCGCTACCTGCGATCCATTTCCCATAGGTCGTTGTTGGACCGTGGTAAAGTTGGCTGCCCCACTGAGAAACCGATTCTGGTAATTTCTCTGGTCGTAGTTCGCGCTCGATACTGGCGATGACTCGATGTTGTGCCGGAACTTCGACCGATTCACCATCGCTCCTTCGAGTAGCACGGACTCTTCCTTCGGTCACAGTTAAAGTCGATGAAGACAAATCAGCATCGACGTTCAGACGTGTTCCCAAGACTTCAAACAAAGCGGATCGCGTATGAATGAGCATCGGCTTTTGGGGGGATTGCTTGGCAACGTTTGCTGAGAAACTGCCACTTTTTAAATGTAGCACTTTCTGACCGTTGTCAGCGTAGGTCAGCATTGAATGTCCTGAAATTGAAACGGTTGAACCATCTTCAAAGGTCAATTCGAACCATGACTCTGGCGTCATCCCTTCAATTGTTCCTCCCGACAATTCGTCTCCTACCTCAACATTGCGTGAGACGCGACCTCCGTCACCTGTCCACTGCAAAGAACCACTCATTCCACTAATCAAGGCAACTCGCTGCTCTTGTTGTGGTTTCATGAACGGAACCAAAGAAGCTACGACGAGTAGGCAAACAGCCAACAATGCAAGCAGATTAGTTCGCTTTGTTCGTCGTGACTGAACGAGGCTGGAATGATTCGCAATATCTATCGATGAAATGGTGGAATCGTCGCTGTCTAAGGATAAAGCCAGATCGTCCAATGTTGAGTGAAGATTCATCTCGGAAAGGAATCGCCTTCGCGCATCCGGATCGGACTTGAGTACCGCTTCGAGCTCGTCCAATTGCTCGGCGTTGATTGCACCGTAAGCGTATTGCTGAATGAGTGTTTCGAGATTCTGGTTCGTATGTGGATCGCTCATCTCACGTCTCCAGTTCTGCCATTTGGCGACTAACACACTGCTTCAATACTTCCCGGAGAGCAGTCACCTTGGTGTATAAGCGTCGAACTTCTTG
>JABJMI010000619.1 GCA_018659505.1 Planctomicrobium sp. | reverse complement strand
GCTTGTTGAATTGAGCGAGCTGATTGACCGATATTCAGCGACGACACATCCTGAACTACCAAGGTTCGTCGGAGGAGCAGTCGGGTATGCGGGATACGATGTTGTTCGCTATACGGAGAATCTCCCGAACCCGCCAGAAGATGACCGACAGTTACCGGATCTCTCTTTTGCGTTCTATGACGAGATGGTGATCTTCGACCATATTGAGAAAACGATCATCGTCATCGCTCATGCTCGTACGGATACTGACGATTTGCGAGAAGAATACGACAAAGCGTGCCAGCGAGTCGATTCACTGTGTGAACGCCTGCAAACGCCATTGACTGAATTCCCGATGCCGGATGTTGTTCCGAATGACAAGATCCAAAGCGAATGGAAGTCAAACTTCAAACAGGCAGAATACGAACAAGCAGTCGAGAACTGCCAGGAATACATCAAAGCAGGAGACATCTTCCAGGTTGTCTTGAGTCAGCGACTTGAATTGGAGACGACGGTAGCTCCCATCGATATCTATAGGGCGTTAAGAGTCGTCAATCCCAGCCCGTTTATGTTCCTGCTGCAAACTCCTCATTCAACATTAGTGGGAAGTTCGCCGGAGATTATGGTCCGTGTCGAAGGTGGAGAAACAACCATTCGCCCCTTGGCAGGCACACGTAAAAGAGGTGCAACCGAGGAAGAAGATCAAGCGTTGGCAGATGAACTTCTTAGCGATCCGAAAGAACGTGCTGAACACGTGATGCTGGTCGATTTGGCAAGAAATGATGTGGGGCGAATCGCTCAATACAATACGGTCAAAGTCAGCGATGTGATGATCGTTGAAAAATACAGCCACGTGATGCACATCACTTCCAATGTTAAAGGTCAACGCAAAAACGGGCTTGCCTGCCTGGATGCTGTACGTGCCGGACTCCCCGCCGGGACAGTTTCAGGAGCACCTAAAGTTCGTGCGATGGAGATCATTGACGAGTTCGAAAAACACCGCCGGGGACCATACGCAGGTGCCGTCGGCTATATCGACTTCACGGGTGACATGGATACTTGTATCGCGTTAAGAACCATGGTCATCATCGACAATAAGGTTTACGTTCAAGCGGGAGCTGGAATTGTTGCAGACAGCGTTCCTTCCGAAGAATACCAGGAAACACTCAATAAAGCCCAAGGTCTCTTAAAAGCCATCGCACTCGCAGAAGCTGCTGCTGGCTAACTGAGATGTTTAAGATTCGTAGGTTGGGTGCAGCGGAGCGGAACCCAACATGTTCGCTGAAGAACCAACTACGAAATTCATTCAGTGTCACTCGTGAATGTTGGGTTACGCAAAATTTGTTTCGATGAAAAAGTGGTTAATAATTCGAATCTCATACTGTCACCTTACACTGCCTTTCATTTGCTTCACCCAACCTACAGCTGGATTATCAAAGAGGATAACGAATGATCATTGATGCTCATCAACATTTCTGGGACAGGTCGCTTCCGTTTGATTATGAATGGTTGAAGGCTCCGAAACATACGAAGATCAACAACGATTTCCTCCCCGAAGATCTCGCGAAGAATATCTCTCAGGTCGGAGTGGAGAAAACGGTCTTCGTTCAAACACAGCATAATCTCGAAGAGAATCGCTGGGCGCTGAAGCTCGCTGAGGAGAATCCTTACATTGCGGGGGTCGTCGGCTGGGTTGATTTGGCAAGCCCTGAATGTGAAGAGCAACTGTTGGAGTTTAAGGGCAATTCCAAGTTCGTTGGGATTCGACATATCACTCAAGACGAGCCGAATGATGATTTCATAATTCAGGACGATGTACGTCGTGGTTTGAAGGTCTTAGAGAAGCATGGAGTCCCGTTCGATCTCTTGTTTTATGTCAAACACTTGAAGCATGCTGCCCCGCTGGCGAAAGAGTTTCCGAACTTACCGATGGTGATTGATCATCTCGCCAAACCGAGAATCAAAGAACAAGTCACCGAAGATTGGGTCGACAACTTCCAGGAAGTCGCCAAGCAGCCGAATGTTTATTGCAAGCTATCGGGAATGGTCACCGAGGCTGATTGGGAGAACTGGAAACCCGCCGATCTGAAGCCATATGTTGAGATCGCATTAGAGGCGTTTACTCCTGCTCGCTGCATGTACGGTTCTGATTGGCCGGTCTGCGAACTGGCAGCGAGTTACTCCGAGGTCTTTAATGCTCTGAAGGAGATTGTTGGTTCACTCAGTGAAACCGAGCAAGAGGCAATCTTTGGTGAAACGGCAAAGTCGTTTTACGATCTGGAAGTTTAGGAACAGCTATTCAATAACGCTGGAGAAGGTTCACCGCAATGTCGTGATGGTCTCGCCGAATAACGCCTCGCATTAGCCGCAAAATTGCTATCGCAGGGCAGCAATTTTGTAGGACTGCATGTGATTGTTATGGTTTTTGTATCTTTTTTGCTACAACAAAATAGCTAGATGCTCCTTTGTATATTTCTTCAGATTCAATAGCCTGAAAATCTCCTTCTGCTAATAAAGCGTCTATGTCAGTACTTTTTATTCTTCTTATAGGAATAGGAATTACTCCAAACTTACACAGTATCCGAACTAGTTGTATCTGGAGATTAACGAAAAATGACATCTTTTGCCGTAGGCAAGGCGTTATAGAAATAAATAAGCCGTCATGCTTTAACAAGTCATTTATGCGCTGAATAATATTTTTCGGATTAGGTACTGTATGCAACATATTGAAGGCCAGAATTACATCAAATGATTCATTTTGATATTTGTTATTGAAAATATCAGCCTTCTCGAAACTTACATTTTCAACCTTACTAACAAGTGCTTTCTCAGTTGCTATCCGAATCATCTCAGCTGAGATATCGATACCATGAATCTCTTTAACCTGACTCGAAAGCTCACAGGAGACTGTGCCAGTTCCACATCCATAATCCAAGACAGTATGGCTATCTTTGATGTGTTTTTTGGTGTTTTCTCTGGCCTTTTTATGGATGTATTCAAAACGCTCCTCTGTCTTGTCGAACTTTTTTGAAGCTTTATCCCAAAACTCTTCCGATTTATTCAATTTTTTTAGCTCCTGGGAAAAACATAACGACCAAGGTAACCGGGGCGCGTTTGATGTTGATAAGGGAAGCGAACGCTACACGCGATTCGTCTCCGGCACACCGCCTTGTTATCCCTCTTTGGCGAGAGAAGTCTCCATCAGGAATAGTGCCATCGTACCAGCAAAGTTAGTTGCAAGGCGAGCGTGCCTTGGGAGCGGTCGTGCTGCAACAGTACCTTTGCCATGGGCGTCACCCAGACGATTACGAATCGCTCCTAACCCAGTGACGACGCTTGAGCATCCCGAGAGTATTTGTTTGAAAATTTGTTCTTGGTGGTCTGCAGGCGCTAAGTTCAGCTCTTTTTGCACCAGCTTGTAGAGCTGAGGCAAATCACCTCGGGTGGAATTGTAGGAGACGTTGCGACCATCCAGAATATGTTTGATAACCGTTTCGACTAGCTCACGGGCGGCCGTAATTGCCCCCTCCGGATCATCGTGGATACGACGTGTTACCCGCCGCCAGGATCTCCGCACGCCATCAGCATTAAACGCGTCGAGCACGACGTCCATATCATCATCAGCTGGGTTCACGCCTCCAGTTTCCAATGCACGAAGCAACGGATCGAATTCCTCCCAAAGGAAGGTCCGACGTTCACGGTAGGATGGATACTTACCCTGGATGAATTGCCAGAATTGGTTCAATGATCTTTTGGGGCGGAACCACGCGGGAAGCAGATTGTTGTGGGGAGAATCCAGGAAATGCTTGCGCAAAGCTACAAAGTCGGAGTCGTTCTCCGGACCGCCGGTTGCCCGGTCAATGAGGAGGTGAACCAGTGCGTCCGCGCGTTCATACTCGGATTGGATTTCATGAAGGATCTGCATGAACGTGAGACACTGCTGAGTGTAATGGGTTCAGATCGAGGTATAACGATTAAGTTCACAGGGCAGGCGACCCAGTGAGGTGAATGTTTGAACAACGACAAGTCTAAACAAAGCGGCAGACGTTGGAAACCCGACAGACAAGCGGGCTCCTGTGCAACGATTTGATACTCATCATGGCCTCGTTGTGAAGTTGGGTTGTCCTAAGATTGGACGGGGTCGGCAGCCTTGTGGCTGGCGCCCAAAATTGCGGGCTCAACCTTTCATCCACAACACTGCTTTTCGCAACAAGGAGACCATGATGAGATTTTACAAACAACAGTT
>JABJMI010000617.1 GCA_018659505.1 Planctomicrobium sp. | reverse complement strand
ATTCTCGACGCTACTCGATTCATCTTCTTCCTCAGACTGGTCGACGAACAACACGATGCTGCCGAAGTCTTCGTCCATTTTACGTATTAATGCACGTAATAACTGATTTTTTTTAACCTCTGCACGCCCTACTGTTTGAAAACGCAGATGCAACCCGACGGCAGCGTAGACCGCACTCAGTAACAGCACTGTAAGCGACAGGGCAATTAAGACCTCGATCAGCGAGAAGCCTTGATGTGGTCGTGAACGCTGACGATTTGATGGAAGCAGCATTATAGTTCCTCTTCTGGAATAATGGCTGCATCCTCGTAAATTTGAGGGTCTTTGATATAGCGATTCGCCCGATATGTCAAATCTGATGTTCCGCGGCTATTCACATGTTGCACCACGACTTCTGCTTCCAAAAGCGAGATCACACTTGTATCGAGAACGGTCACAGACCACTGCCAACTGGCATCGTCTTCGAAAGGAGCATTCTGGACGGATGTGAGTGGAAGAACTCCCGAAAGTAACTCGTTCATCCTCTTTTCGCAGCGAATCGCTGCGTCGGCAGTCAGCTGTGCTTTGGTCGCAGCTCGGCTTCCATTTTGGAGAACCTGTCCGATGACAGCAGTTGCACCTAAGAAGATTGCCAGTGCCAGGACGACTTCGAAGAGTGTAATTCCAGATCGAGAAGTGTAGGGTCCGCTGTGCGGACCGATCGAGCATCTATTGGTCCGCACAGCGGACCCTACGGCTTTCAACCCTAAACTCTCAACTCTCAAATTTTTAATCTGCCGATGCACCAAACAACTCCGGTAATTGGGCGAGACGGGAAGTGGTCACTGCACCGGTCAGTCCTCGAACTGTTAAAGAAATGTACCGCTTGTCTTCATCTGCGATGACGACGACATCATCGGTCGCTGTGCCGTCTGGCGAATACAAAATCGGTGCCGCCCAACTTGTGTCCCGGTGCTGCGTTCCGTTTTGAATCATTTCGAGCCACGGCTCGGGCAGACGTTCAATCTCAATTGGATCACCAGTTAATGATGTCGGATTGTAGAAGGAACATTTCCCTGAGAGCTCGTAAACAATTGCCTGTTTGGACACTGTTGAACTTGTTTGATCGGTCGAAGAAGAATCGCTCTCTTGATTGGAAGCGTTGATGATCTCGTATGGCAATAAAACGAATTTCTTACCGTTAGGTTCATAACGGAACTGATAAATCATTCCGTCTTCAATTGCTTCCACCCGTGCGCGATCCAGAACTTGTCGAACTGTTTCGACATCGGACATCACGCTTTCGCGTTTTAGAAAACCCGACATCCGTGGCCAACTGAGTCCCGCCATTGCCACAATAATGGTCAGCACAAGTATCAATTCGAGAACAGTAAACGCAGACCGAAGCCTGCGTTTTGAGTCACCGTTCAAATTGATCTGGCTAACATTCATGGTTCGCTACTACATGCAATTCAATCCATTGAACGATTCATCTATTGATCGAAATTTAATGTAAACGCTGTCTCACAATTTTTTAGTTTAACGGCTAGCCGCAGGCGACTGTTTTTACCGATAAAATTCGACGCCTCCGGCTTGCCGTTAAACGAGTTATCAATGCTTGTTTCCCCCCAGAGAACCACCGGGGGCTAAATGAATTCATTCTCGAAAGCGATGCTTTAATTTAGTTTGTCGTCCCAGTTGTTGATGTCGTCGCCTGAACCTTTCTCATCTTTCGTATTTGGTCCGTTCGACCAAATTTTCGGTCCGTCAAAATCGGAGTCTTTACTTCTCGAATATTCGTAATGGAGTTCGTTGTTCCAAGCGTCAGTTGGTAATTTATCTAGTAAAGCCGCGGTTCCATCTTCACGTTTGTTTAGTAATTCATCAATCGATGTAGGCGGTTCACCACTATTGTCTACAGCATATAACTTGGCTGCTTGCTCAAGGTTTGTAATCGCTGTCTTGGAAACTTTGATGTTCGCGGATTGTTGTTGCCCTAACAGACGAGGGACTGCCATCGCAGCGATGACACCGATAATGGCGAGCACAATCAGGACTTCCAAAAGTGTAAAACCGCCTCGCATTTGGCGTTTGTTTTCTTGACGACGCATGAATAATTCTCCTGTATATGGATCTATTTTAGATTTTGGTTGATTCAATTGTAATTATAACGCTTTGGCTTGCTGAGTCAGTTAGTTAATTCGTTTAGGGTTGAGCGTTTAGCGTTGAGATTCAGACCATTCTCTTCTAAACGATCAACGCTAGACGCTAAACGAAATCTACCTGTTGCTGCTTTTCTTCATTGACATCCAAACTATCTTTAGCATAGCTGCCAGGTGCTACCTACTTAAACAATGCTCGAACTCTGAAGGATCGGTAATAACAGGGCGATTACGACAAAAAGGACAACTGACGCCAACATTAACAGTAAAACCGGCTCCAGCAGTCGGACCACCATTTCGATTTCGCGACCTGTCCGACGTTCGAGATTGTCGGAAATATCAATCAGAACATTTTCCAAATTGTTCGCTTCTTCGCCGACAGCGATCATTTCGACAATCTCTTCCGGAAATTGCTTACTGGCAGCTAATGGACCTGCGAGTGATTTTCCTTCAGAAATGTTCGAAGCAGCCGTTTCAATCGCATCGGTCAGGATGACATTCGCTGTCGCATCTTTGGCGATTTGCAGCGACGTCAAAACCGGCACACCATTCTGTAATAATGTTCCCAACACCCGACAGAACCTGGCGACTGCTAAACTTCGCACAATTCGACCGAGACCTATAGCTTTCAAGCGAAACAGATCCAGCTTGCGTCGACCATCTTCTGTTTTTAACCATTGCAACAATCCATAGGTTGCTCCCGCTACCCCGAGGATGCCGAATGCCCAGTAGTTCTGTGTCCATTCACTCATCGCCATCAGTGAAGTTGTTGCCCAAGGGAGTTCTCCCCGGGCTGCCATCGTTTCGAAGAGTCCATCAAACTTCGGTACCAGCCATGCCAACATGACGACTACAACACCACCACCGACTGTCAGCAGGAAGAGCGGGTAAACCATCGCACCGATGACTTTTCCTTTCAGTTCTTCCTGTTGTTCTGTGAACGTTGCAATTCTCTTGAGGACGTCCTCCATGAAGCCGCCTTCTTCACCCGCACGGACCATACTGATCATCAGTGGTGTGAACGCCTTCGGATGTGACTTCATCGCATCGAACAGACGCGAACCCTCAGCGACTTGATCTCGAACATCCGCCACAACGACTTTTAAAGCAGCGTGTGTCGATTGGCGCGAAAGTAATTCCAGCGAACGCAAAAGTGGTACACCCGACTTCAACAAGTCGGCAAGTTGTGAATAGAAGACAGCTAAGTATTTTGAAGGAACCCGTCGAGTCACTTGCTTCGCAGCCGCTTTACTCGACTCTGCCAAATCAACCTGAAGTGGAAACAATTGCTGTGCTGTTAATGAAGCGAGCGCTTCTTTTTCAGTCGCAGCAGTCAAAATCCCGGTCACTTGATGACCAGACATTTCTCTCGCTTTGTACTGAAATTCAGGCATTGGAAGATGGGCTAGAGACTAGGGTTGAGCGACTAGTGTAAATGGATTGAGGGTCAAGTGGTAGAAAAAAAATCGTTTAGCTGCACACATATCGTGTGCTGCCCATTGTGCGAGCGGACATCAAGAAAACAGGTATGGGACGTCGAAAATTTAGCAATCTTTGATGAATACTCCAATGGTCTGAGGCATCGCCTCGGGAAACACTTTTCGATCAGTCGATGGGCATTAGACCACGGTTTTTCTTATGGACCGTTGGTTTGTGCGGAATGACTACAGAGTCCCTACTTAAATGAGTACCTCAGAAGAGAACATCCGGTTTTAAGAATCCGACAGCCGAACATAATTCGTCAGGAAATCGTTTTTTGACATTGGTTTGGCGAGGTCGATTCCACCTTTTTCGAACAACGGTTTAATTGTTCGAGAACGGTTCCATTCATCACCGGAGAGGAGATCGTCACGATCTTTGTCTAATAAACGGAACATCGATTCCGCCCGCCTCGCTGCCACACTATTCAAATCAACTGATGTCTGAATTGGTGCTGGCTTCGCAGCAGGAGTACCTGTTTTGGCGACGACAGCAGGCTTCGCTGCACCTGCGGTAGGTGCAGGTTTTGTTGGAGTCACTACTGCCAAAGCTTCATTCGGTCCCGCAGCCAATTCCCTAGGAGTCAGAAACCCATCATTGTTATGATCATATTTTAGAAAATCAGAGATCGCGTCGCGTTTCCACTTCTTCCATTCGTAGAAACCGATCTGTCCATCAGTATCACGATCACCTTCGGTGAAAGTTGTCGGCATATCGACAGTGACACGCGGTTTCGGCTTGATGACCGGAGCTGACTTTTTAGATGGAGTTTTCGAGCCTTCTTTCTTACTGCGAGTCTCTGCTTCGCGTTTCTGCTTCTCGTAGTATTCGCGTTTACGCTTTTCGTACTCTTCTCGACGTTTTCGATCTTCATCCTCTCTGCTTCGATCCGAGCCTTCCGCTTCTCGCTGCTGGCGAATTTTCTCAAACGCCTTTCCGAAACTTTTTTTATCGATGCCTTTGCGGTAGTCAACACCTGCCTTTTGCAGCATCTCTTTGAATGGTCCGCGAGAATTCTCTATCTCGTCAGGATCCATACGACCGTTCTTGTTCTTGTCCATATAGTCGAAGATCTGCTCGGGAGATGGACCGCGTCCTTGTGCACAGGCTTCTTTGCCTGATATGACGACGAGCCATAACAATAAGAACATTCCTAACTTCTGCAAATTCTCGGTTTTCGACATGCTGTGCGGTCCGAAATTCATTTTATGGGGTTGAAACAGTGTAGGAGGGATTCAAAGATTGAAAAGCGGGGGGCTATTCAATGAAACACCTTAAGGAGGGATTCGGGTCGGTGAAGTTGTAGAACTCGTTGAAAAAGGCTGATTTCGTTAATTTTGATAGAATTCAGTCTCTCATTCCCATTCTTCCTAAACTACCGTGTAAAATCAAGACGTTTTCAGCTGATTGCGTCTTGTTTACAGGTTAATGAACTGCGTGATTGTGTTTGTTTTATGAGTAATATCCAATTCTTCCGAGCAGGTCGTGTTATGCGCAGCTTCCTGAATATCCTGACAGTCGTTTCACTCGCGAGCTCGCTCTGTTCTATCGGCTGGTCTCAAGAAGAAGATGGTGGAAGACGTGATCGCGGCGGTGACCGGGGAGGTCGCTTCAGTCGAGGTGGCGGCGGACCAGGTGGTCCTGGTGGTGGACGCCGTGGCGGTGGTGGCGGATTACTGGGCGAAGTCCAAAACGAAGGGACTCGTTCCGAAATCAATCTAACTGAAGAGCAACTCGAGAAGCTCAACGAAATCGGTCAGTCGATGGGAAATCGCGATCAGTTTGGTGACATCTTCAGCCGTATGCAGTCTGCTGAGTCTGAAGAGGAGCGTACTAAAATTCGTGAAGAGATCCGTACAAAAATGGAAGAAACACGAACTCAAGCAGAAGAAAAAATGAAGTCTGTTCTTTCGGAAGACCAATT
>JABJMI010000237.1 GCA_018659505.1 Planctomicrobium sp. | reverse complement strand
TTCTGTCGGGGCTGGTGCCGGTTTTGTTGACTTCTACAAATACCAGAAACAAGAGAAGTTGCCCGAATATCAACACAAAGCATTACGCATCTACGATGCACTGGACTATTCCCAAAACTTGAATGTCGTCCCGTTTATTGGTTACGGCGGCGAACTCGATTCACAGTTGAAGTCAGCGTTATTCATTCAAGAGGAGGCAGCGAAGTCAGACATTGACCTCAACCTGATTATTGGCCCGAAGATGGGACATAAATTTGATGACGCCAGCAAAGCGAAGTTTATGGAGTTTCTCGGTACTCATAACAAGAATGGCAGAAGTCGAGTTCCGGGCAAGCGAGAATTCGATTTCGTGACGTACACACTCAAGTACAACCAATGTGAATGGCTGGAAATTTTAGAACAGTTGGAAGCCTACGAGAAAACAACTGTTCATTCAGAGATCGCAGACGATGGAATCTTGGAGCTAACAACAGAGAACATCGCATCATTGTCAATCTTGAGGAATGTCGCAGATCGAGTTCGTATTGATGGTGCGGGACCGTTTGATCTCAATCTCGTTGCAGACGCGAATCTAATTGAAGTTTACTTCGTGAAAGAAGTCGATGGCTGGCGTGCACTGGATTACGATGATTCACTCGACTTTGAAAAGAACCTTTACCGCAACAAACGCCATGACCTGCAAGGACCGATTGATGACGCCTTCATGCAGCCATTTGTCTGTGTCAAAGGCTCAAGTGAGCCTTGGTCGATCGAGTTGCAAAGTTATGCAGACTGGAGCCTGAAGCGTTTTGAGAATGAGTTCGACAAGTGGATGCGCGCGAAGCCTGTTGTCATTAACGACTCGGATTTGAATGAGAAGACTATTCGCGAGAAGAATTTAATCCTTTTCGGCGACCCTGGCTCAAACAGCATCATTCAGAGAGTCGTTGAAGAACTGCCCATTGAATGGACGAAAGAAAAAGTAACCTTCGATGGAAAAGATTACTCAACGAAAGATCATTGCTTGGTACTCATTTTTCCAAACCCATTGAACAAAAATAAGTATGTCGTCATCAACTCTGGAATGACCACACACGAAAAAGACTTTAAAGCCTCTAACTCCTGGTTATTTCCTAAATTGGGAGACCATGCAGTCATTCAATTCGAGCAAAAAAAGCCCGAAGATTACGAAGAAATTACTGTCGAAGCAGGCTTGTTTGATGCTCACTGGAATAAGTGATCTAACGTATAGATGTTTCTCATTTAATGGCATTTCAGTACCGAAAATTCGGATTGTGACGACCAGTGAAGATAGGGTAAGATTGCTGCTTCGATCACGACGATAAATGGTGAGAAGATTCCCATTATTTAATTAGGACGAGAAAGATGTCTCGCCAGATTCAAAAATTTGCTTTGATTGCAGCGATTTCGATGCTCTCTAATACTGTCGTTTTCGCTGAGGCTCCGGCTCAATTACCGATTGATGGCAACTTGTCTGCCATTGAGATGTGGTATGTGCATGCGGCGCGTCCATCGCACCCCGAGATTATTATTCTCGCTGACGGTCGAATGCAGGTGATGTCTCCTGAAGGACCACAACGGTCTCAGTTGGGTGTTGAACAAGTAGAAACATTGCTGAATGAATTGCTACAAGTTGACGGTCTAGCAAAGGTTAATTCTTCTACGATTCTAGATCGTGTTCAAAAGGCAACAGAACAAACTGGTCTGAGCAGTTGCATTGAGGGAGCAGGCGATACTGTCTTCCGTATCCGAACAGCGACTGAATCCTATGAAATTCGCTGTCCGGCAGTTGGAATTCTTGCTGTCCGCTTTCCAGAAGTTGCGGGCGTGAAAGCAATGGCTGCGGCACAAAGGCGATTGGAAAACGTACGAGCAGTCGCAAGTGTCGGTGGTGGAGAAGAAGCAGACTTCATCGCAGATCTGGCAGCGAAGGCAGTTCAAAATGAATACGGTGTTGAGGTCCCAGTCTCGAAAGATGATCTCTCAATGGTCAGAGCACTGCCTGATGGAAGTCGTTTCTGCCAATTTGTGGTTGCTCAAAATGATCAGAAGAATGAGTCGCTGCAAATGATTTCGATTACCGAGATGCCAGGGCATCGACCGGTTGTGCAAATGATTGGTGAACCGCTTGTTCGATGAGCAACTCAGAAGATCTCCCCAATCCACAAAGCCGTAACTGTGTCTGGCGACTGATACAGATTCAATGTTATGTCGTCTTTAAACTCTGGTTTCGCTTTCAGGCGAAGGGTTATAAGAATTTGCCACAGGGAGGAGCGATGCTCCTCTCGAATCATCAGAGCTTCCTTGACCCATTGTTAATTGGCGTACTATTAAAGCGTCCCGTCAGTTTCTTGGCGCGGGATTCTCTCTTCCGCATCCCGGTCGTGGGTTGGATACTCAAGCATACTTACGTCATGCCGATCAGCCGAAAGTCGGCTGGTACTGAAAGCATGAAAAAGTCGATCGCTCGATTGGATCACGGTTTCTATGTGGGACTCTTTCCTGAGGGAACCCGTACTGAAGACGGATCTGTTGGAAAGGTGAAACCTGGATTTATTGCCATGATTCGTCGCTCGGAAGTGCCTATTGTGCCCGTCGGCATTGCAGGTGCGTATGAAGCAATGCCCCGCAAATCGAATTTCGTGCGACCTGTCAAAATTCGATTGGTCTATGGCGAACCAATTTCCCTGGAAGAGATCAGCGAGCTTTCGAAAAAAGGGAATGAAAAACAGTTTGCTGAATTAGTTCAACAGAGAATCATTGACTGTCAGAAGCAAGCAGATGAATGGCGAACAGGGTTGAAGGTTAATGGTTGAGGGTTCACTCACTCTCAATCACGTCTGTGAATGGCTGTTCTTTGCGGTAGAGTTCCAACCTCGCTTTGCACTCTTTGAGTGCTGACTCGTCATCGAAAAGCTCAGTGGCTGACTGGGCTGTCTCGACCGCTTTCTCGAAGTTGCCATTGCGTGCGTA
>JABJMI010000121.1 GCA_018659505.1 Planctomicrobium sp. | reverse complement strand
TTTTTGCGCATTTTTCCTGAAACGTGTGCCAGGACGTTGTGACCGTTCTCTAGCTGCACGCGGAATTGAGTATTGGCAAGTGCTTCGACCACTGTGCCTTCCATTTCGATGGCCCCTTCTTTGGCCATAAATCTTCAACCTTTTCAAAACTTCAGTGTAGGTACGGAGTTTCACCGCGTTAATCTTGAACAGAAGATTGTATCTACCTCTGCTCCCAGAAGCAAATCGTGTTCTGAAATTAGGAGTATTTTTGGAGGAGGAAGAGCTGAGCTTGTCAATCAATGCCCTTTTCGATGAATTGGAAACGAAAGTGAGAACTTTGACCCCCTGTTCAACTCACTCTCACATTGAATTGTCCCTTGATGGGCTTCGACAATTTTGCGGACTGTCGGCAGTCCCAGTCCGCTTCCGGATGGTTTTGTCGAGAAAAAGACCTGAAACATCTTCTCAAGTGCTTTCGGTGACATTCCGCAGCCGGTGTCAATAATTTCAAGAATGATCTGGTCATCTCGCTGACTTGTTTGAAGTTCGAGGAGCCCTCCCTCTGGCATCGCCTGCTGAGCATTTTGGACCAAGTTTGTTAAAACCTGTTTGATCAGGCGGACGTCGAGTTCCACCACCGGGAGGTCTGATCGCAAGTGCGGACGGACTTCGATGCCTCTCTCTTCTGCTTCCGCTTTGTAGAACTCCAAAAATTCTCTGACGACATTCGCGATGTTGACTCCTTCGAGGTGCAATTCACCTGCTCTGGTAAATTGTAGGAATGCTTCCAGAATTTCTTCCAGGTTTTCACACTGGTCTTGGATCGTCTTTAGCTTTCTGAGCATTCGGTGGGCAGCAGGGTCTTCGCTTTCTTCTATTTCTTCGAATAGAAGTTCCAGATTCATGTGAATCGTCGACAGAGGATTTCTAATCTCATGTGCGAGACCGCCTGCGAGAACAGCCATCTCATTGTACTGCTTTTCAAGCCTTAGCCGTTCAGTCTGGTTGAGAGATTCTTCTGTCATATTGATTTAAGTATGAGTTGAAACATAGATTGACGGCAACTCGGAGGCGCTGCTTGGTCACCCAAACGTAGTCGTCATCGGCTACCTGTCAAACGATCATCCCTTTGACTCTCTCATCACAGTTCTAATCATTGAAGACGAACAATATCTACTTCGTGTTGAAATGTATCGTCCCGACCCAGCCTTCCGGAGGATTCATCTCGTTTTCTTGAAGGAAACCTTTCAGGAATTGAGTCGGACCATCTTCTGGCGGTAAGTCTTTTAACATCATAGAAGCAGTCGACCAATCACCTGATTGCACGGAATCTAGCGCCATATCAAATGAATCATAGACCGACGCATCGATCAGTGGCTGCGTTTTCGTATTCACAGGTTCTATTGAATAGATGTTGATGGGCGTCACCATGCCACGCGGAACGACATTTCCGAGCCGCCTGACGTGAGCCATTTCCTTCGGGAGATGTTTGCGGGCGTAGGTTGCTGTCAGCTGGTCAACACAAATCGAAACACCGAATTTTTTGCTGAGACCTTGAAGGCGAGATCCCGCGTTAACGACCGGACCAAACACTCCAAGTTTCGATTGACGTTCGGTCCCGATTTCACCAGCTAAAGCAGGACCGTAGGAAATTCCCATTCCAATAGAGAAACCGTTCAGAAGCGGAGATTTTTCGCTATCGGCTGATTCGAAAGTTTCCAATATCTTCAGAGCAGCTAAGCACGCAGGAATCGGTCCAGAAGGGTTTTCGACCGGCCAGCCCCAGAACCCGAGTGCCGCATCACCCTGGAAGTCTGCAATTGTGCCATCGAAATCCAGGATTCCGTCGGTCATTGTGCCGAGTGCTGTGCTGACACTCTTTAGGAGACTGACCAGATCTTCACGTAGCTCTTCAGATTTCTGCGAGAAGTTACGGACATCGCAAAACAGCACCGCGACATCTCGTTCAGTTGGTGTCAGCGCACCTTCTGGTCCTAATCCCGTTAAGCTTTCCACGATTTTAGGAGAGAAGAAGGAACTCATCCTCGTTTTCTGACCTTCCAAAAGTCGAACTTGCCGGACTGAGCCAATGAACTGAGCAATCAATTCTGCACAGCGAAGATCACTTGTCAGTGATTTTTGTGTGACGATTGCGGTCCCTTCGCTGCCTGCTCCAGAGACGTACAGGCACCAGCCTTCGCAAGACTGCCCTAAAATTGGAGTGACGATCGCCCAGCCCAATCCGTCGCTCATTGTGAAATTCGCTGACCCGGCAGAGCCGTGCCAAATTTGAAGAAGGCTCTGCTTGTCTTTGAGGGCTTTTGAGATCAAGCGACGACTGGGACGAAATGTTCCGTTGAAGCTATCGTGCGTATCAATTCGCAGCATGATTGGCTTAGGGAATTCCGCCTCTTGATCGTCATCTTCAGGCAATTCATCTACTGGAAACTGAGCCACAGCGACGGCTGTTGCTTTCGGAATTGCTTTTAATAATAAGCTTGCCAGGCTCAATGCCAGTTCCTCATCAGAGTTGGAATCTGCAATCAACTTCGGCAGCTTAGAAAGCATCTCGATGCGTTCATCAGCTTTTCCAAATGAGAAATTGCTGAGTTCATCTGAGTCAAAAGAGTGCTGCTCTAAGAGTGCCTCATTCTTCGAATCATCGATTGCATCAAAATTAACGAGACGTCCGCCGACATCGATTTCTTGCGTCGCGAACGCAGGTCGTTCAACAGGTGGCGGTTCGGGAGATGCCTCTTCCTCAAGTCGAAAATTTGTAGAGCCAATTCGAAATTCCTGTCCTACTTCCACCATGAAGTGATAAGCAGGTTGCTCGTTGAAGACGGCAGGATTTCTAGCAGTCGGCAAGCATTGCAACTGAAGTTTGTCGTCGACCAACATGATTGTTGCATGTTCGCGGGAGATCGCAGGATCCCATGGAATTGGCAGCGCCGCTTTAGAGGATCTTCCCAGTAAAATTTGTTCAGACAGATTAAGTGGAACACGCAAGGTGTTCGGCGATTGCAAACTATTGATAGAAAGAACAAACATTATTTGTGAATAAGTTCCAAATGCTATAGAGACGACCTATTTTTTATACCTAATCTAACTACCGGTGTGAATTCTCAAATGGCGATGCCAGCAAAAATGTCGTTCTTTAGGTGCAATGCTGTTTTACAATGATGTCTTTTGGTCGGGGAATCCCTTCACGACACGATGCTGCACGCGATACTGTATATCTCTGAAGTGTTCAATATTTGATCGTTAGATACAAAGAGTTTCTCAATCGCGGAGCGATGGGTTTTCATCTTTAACCCTCCAACACCGATGGCTCCGTATGTCGTGAACCCGGTCATCTCGATGGCTTTGCTGCTGGGATCAATTCCCTGAAGGCCGACTGGTGGAACAGCATTCACATCGATCGCGACTTTTAATGTTTCAATTCCTTCGAGTTCATCACTGGCTAGGAACTGAACTCCAGCAGCCCCCGCAGCGATTATTAAATTCACACCATCGACGGCGGCAGCGATCCCTTCGTCTGAAAATTCACAAGCGACGACTTTTCCGTCTGGAACAGCTTGCCGAATCTCTGCACAGGTTTCTTGTGCTCTTTCTTCGCTACGCGATGCAATCCGAACAGTTGCTCCCTGAGCAGCCAGGATCTGAGCACAGCGGTGTCCAACGGGTCCAGTTCCACCGAGAATAAGTGCTTCTGTTGCTTTGAAATCGAGATGATTCGCAGCACATTTCACTGCTGCGGCAGCAGTCGTATTTGACCCGTTTGAATCAATCATGACTGAAACCTGCATCGGTCCGAAGAAGGTCTCCTTAATTTTTGCAAGGACTTTTTCACCAGCTTCGACCTTGCTGCCCCCGATGAAGATCGCGGTGTTATTTAGATCATCAGGTTTTCGAGTGAAAATTGCACCATGCACCAGTGCCTCGACATTTTCGGGATTCACATTTGCGTAGCTCATGATTTCATCGACACCGCTATCGATTGCCACCACGCGATCAAAGGCAGAGTACTGGTCGTCTGTGTCGAGCTGAATGAGAATCTTTTTCATGAGTTGTTTTCTGAAAAGGTCACACTGAGATGTTTAGAACACTTTCGTGTTGCTTATTTCCGCGAACAGGGCGTTTTGTCAGATGATAGACTGACTGCCACGTGACAGAATTGCTACACCTTCATCGTAAACGCTGTAGATGAATTCTAACCAACTGACAGCCAATCAGAAAACTCGCCGCGCATAAAAAATGTCCCGGAAACTGAAGTCTCCGGGACATTATCTAGATCGCAAATCGTTTAAACTCAATAAAAACCTAAGTGATGGCTGAGTTTTCACGTCTCAAGGCAAACTAACCTTTTGCAAAGAACGGGTGAGCTGAGCTATCTTTCTTAGAGATGACTTCATCTGCACCTGGCTCGTTTTTCATAGCACGTTCGATGGAAAGCTTAGTCGCTTCGTAGTTGTATTGATAGATTTTCTGATCGTCTTCAGCTTCCCAGTGAATGAATACTCCACAGACAATACAGAGAGTTTCTGCTTGATCTTTAGGAATGGTTCCTTCAGCGAGGCAAGCTGCAACAGCATCAGCAACAGCTTTTTGAGCTGGACCGAACATTTGAACGGCTTGTTTAGCACCTTTAATCGTGACCTTGGTGATCATGACGGTCGCTGGCTTAACAGCCAAGTTTGGCTCAAGAACAGCTAGCAGGTTGCTATGACCTTGTGATTGAGTTGAAAGGGCATTTGCAAAAGCAATCCCAGCAGGTCCACTCTTTTCGCCGACCATGAGGTCAATGTGAGCGACTTCGTTTCCATCGCCAACGAGGGCTTCACCAACTTGAAATGACATTGTTTCTGAACTCCTGACAGTAAATGAATCTGAATCTCTTAGTGGTTCACCAACACTATTTCATTAGAGTTGATAAATGTAGCGATAGCGACAACGGAGCGGTATTCTTGAACACGAACCCTAAGACGAAGCCTAATAAGGCACTACTTTTACGTTTGATAGCAGTCTGGCCAGTGGAAGTCCAGTAAGAGCGAGTTCCAGCCGAAGAATTGACTGTTTTTGGAAATTGTTGCATCCAGATTTGATTACAATTTCCCATTGTATGAGAGAAGGAGCGTGCAATAAAGATCAGGAGCCAATCGCTTCAGGAAAGCACGCTGAATTGATATCTTCCGCACAAAACATGTCTGTTTCGCGAGATTCAACTCGACAAGAGGGAAGAGAGTATGAACCAGTTTGAAAATGTCACAGTCGTTAAAAAAGCCAATGTCTACTTTGATGGTCAAGTCACCAGCAGGACAATCATCTTCTCAGACGGAAGCACCAAAACATTGGGAGTGATGTTGCCCGGAGAATATGAGTTCAACACCGACAAAGCCGAGCTCATGGAGATCACCGCCGGGAAACTGGATGTCAGGCTGCCAGACACCAGCGAAACTATTCAAATTGAATCCGGTCAGTCCTTTAATGTACCAGCCAAGTCAGCGTTCAAAGTACATATCCATGAAGTGACCGATTATGTTTGCTCGTTTCTTGAAGATTGAATTGTGAGTGCGCGAGGTTTTAGATCGTCACTCTACAGAATCATTCTTATCAGACTTGGACCATTTTGTTTCATAGGCGATCCGCTGAATCGCGTTTTCCAAAACCCAAAATCGTAAGTCCCCGAAATTTGAATCGTCACGGTGCACATTGCTTTTGCCATTCTTGAAGTCGACTAC
>JABJMI010000605.1 GCA_018659505.1 Planctomicrobium sp. | reverse complement strand
ACTTGTTGCAGAGAGTTATCGGTTGCAAGTCGACATTGGAGAGTCAGCCATCGGTCTCCTGAAATTGCTATCTGAGCAAGACCTTCTCCATCTTACACAGTCTCAAATTGCTCCGCAGCTATCGATTTCTGAATCCACGCTGTGCACGCTCATCGAGAAGTTAAGACATGAAGGATTCCTCGTTCGAGAACGAATGTTGACCGACCGCAGGAAGACAAAAATCGGCTTAACTGAGATGGGATTGAAGGTTGTGAACGACATCCAGAAAGTGGAAATAAAACTCGATGGTCTACTGAAACTGCAGCTTACAGACAAGCTTGAGTATGAAGAACACAGGAATACGATCCAGGAATTATTAAGAGCAATACGACTGTGTCCGTCACAGATTGATGCCAGCAGGAGGGCAGCATAATGCTCAATAAAATGAGAAAGTGGAAAGTTCTCGGTTCGAGTTTACTGGGTCTTGCTGTGGCTACATCCTCAGTTGGCTGTTCGCGGTCTTTCTGGAGGCAGCAAGCTGACACCGATACATATGAAGCGATTACCGAACACTTGACCGACCAGCGCTGGGCTGTGCCTCGGATTGATATTACTCCCGACCCGCGGAGCCGATTTTATGACCCTTATGATCCGGACGCAGCACCGTTACCTCCTGATGACCCAGCAGCCCACACGTACATGCACTGGGTCGGTGGTTGGGAAGGTTATAAATGTTGGCATCAATTCGGTGATTTGATGTCGGTCGAAAACCCGCAATGGCTCGCGAATTTCGGCATGACTCCCGAAATGATTGACGATGTCACCGGTGAATACGTGACTCAAGTACCAGAGATCAGAGATCTTAAACTGACTCAAGCAGTTGAACTTGCACAAATTCATGATCGGGATTATCAATTCGAACTTGAGGATTTGTTCCTGAATGCTCTTGATGTCACTTTCGAACGCTATCAGCTCGGAATCCGTTATTTGGAGCCAACTGGTGGTGTCTCTCAAACATTAGTAGAAGGGGGCGATTCGGGGCGTTTCAATGTGAATGGCATCGGTTTGAGCCAATCACTTCCCTGGGGAACTCAACTTGTTGCGAACCTTGCTAATACAACACTTTGGACGTTCGGAGCAGGGGGGCAAAGTTCCTCAGTTTCGACGATGTCTTTCCAGATTCTGCAACCGTTGCTCAATGATGCCGGGCGCAAGGTAAATCTCGAAGCGTTGACGCAAGTGGAAAGAAATTTGCTATACCAGGCTCGTGATCTTGCCCGTTTCCGCAAAATTCTGTTCTCTGGAATCGTCAATGATTACCTCGGCTTGATGCTCCAGATCCAAGCAATTCGCAACGAACGGGGTAACATCATTCGACTGGAAGAACAGGTCGGACGGCTACTTTCAGAAAATGATCCACAAAATGCTTCCACAAATGTTGAGGTTGAAGATTTAGGTCCTAATTTCGTAATTCCGCCTGAACTTCAGGGAAAACTCACATATCGATTGCGCCGATTGATTTGGCGTGGACTGATGAATCCCGAAGAAGAGCAACTTTTGCGGAACATTAGTCCCGATCCGGTGTTTCAAACAAATATCGATGAGCTAATGGACGACCTTCCCAATGCAGCGAGTGGTTTAGACGTCCTTCAGTTGCAGTTTGATTTGACGAATTCGACTAACCGTTTACGTGGTCAAGAACGTTCGCTGCAAGATAACCTAGACTCCTTCAAGATTAGTTTGGGATTGCCGCCAGACATGGAAATGTCGATCAACGACTTCTTATTGTTACCGTTTCAGGTCATCGATCCGTTATTGACACAGGAAGAGGAGGAAATCAAAAAATTCAACTCACAAGTCTACCAACTGAATGCATCTGACCAAGACATCTTGAACCAGATTGCTAGCGGATTCCATACCCTTCTGAATAATATTCAAAGTAATGTTGTCGATGTCATTGCTTCGGATTTAGGAAAATTCAAAGCTGCTCTTCCTGAGAGATTAGCTACCGTCAGCGACGATTCAGCACGGACTCAACTGACTTTAGACTACGCACAGGCTCAGTCGAGATTTCAAGACTTCAGAACCAAATTCCAGAGTTTGGTCGTCGCTTCAGATTCGATATCGAAAGAATTAAACCAAAGTGGTTTGTCACAGGATCAACGTGATGCGGTTTTATATGAATTACGAAACCTAAGGCAGGAACTACTGTTGCTCGTCCAAGGGGCAGCAGTGATTCAAGTCAGTTCTAGGGTTGAATTGATCAAGATTGCAGACTTTGACATTCCGTTATCAGAAGCGACTCAAATCGCGATGGATCAGCGATTGGACTTAATGAACGCCAAGGCCCGGGTCATGGATTCCAGGCGACGAGTTGAGGTGATTGCAAATGACTTGAAAGCGGTTCTCGACTTGGGAGTCGAGGGAAGCATGTCAACCGATCCAGGAGGAGAAAACCCTTTCGATTTCCGCAGCGACACAGGTCGACTTGAAGCTTCACTCTCCTTTGATACACCACTCGATCAAATCAATGAACGAAACGCATACCGAGAAGCTTTAGTCAATTATCAACGTGCCAGACGAACCTATATGGCAATTGAAGATTCGATAAAAGCGGATGTTCGTTCTTCTTGGAGACAGTTGAATGTTCTCAAGCAGAATCTCGAGACATCAAGACTCGCTGTGCGAATTGCAGCGTTGCAGTATGAATCAGCAGTCGATGAGGGGAACGCCCCTGTCGATCCACGTCAGGTCAGTAACAATCGAGCCAGCGGTAACCAGGGACAGAACCTGACCAGAGCGTTAAATTCGATCCTTTCCGCCCAAAACCAACTTATCCAAAACTATGTGAGTTACGAACGGAATCGCCTTAACATTTACCGTGATATGGGTATCATGGAGATCGGTCCAGACGGTATCTGGAATGATACAGTCTATCGAAGTCTGGGTAATCAGGCTGAGCAAAACCAGAATGACCAATTCAACAACATTGACGACTATGAGACAACAGAATCACAACCCGAGGGTGTCATCATCCAAACCTCGGCGATCAGGGAAAGTGAGCCTCTGGATCGTCGGACTCATGACGTTCGTCATGCTGGGGGGACTCGTCTTCGCGACCAAAACGATGATGCCGGAGTGGTGGAGTTACGTCACCTTCTCGGACAGTTCAACGAAAATCCCAACCAACCTGCTGACCGCCAAGGCACAGCGAAACTCGTTTCTGATTAGCCTTTCCGTTCAAGGAAATATCGACAGTCGCAGTAATGCCACTCTCGAAAGTGAAGTCGAAGGGACGACGACCATCATCAGCATCGTTGATGAGGGGACGATCGTTGATGTCGGAGACGTTGTTTGCGAACTCGACTCGGCACCTTTCAAAGAAAAAGCAAAGCAACAAGAGATCACCGTCACACAAGCTGAAGCTGCGATGGCTCAGTCGATTGAAGCTTTAGAAATTCAACGAAAGCAGAACGAAAGTGATATCGCTGCCGCTGAACTCAAGTGGGAACTTGCAAAACTTGATCTTGAAAAATTCAAGAAAGGCGAATATCCGCAACAGTTGAAACAACTCAGTGGGAAAGTTGCCCTCGCTGAGGAAGATGTCCTCCGAGCTGAAGAGAATGAGCAATTCACAAAGGAACAAGTCAAAAAAGGTTCGCGTACACAAAATGACTTGCAAGCTTCAACAATCGCAGTCAAACAAGCTGCTCTGCAATTACAAGGCGCAGAAGAAGAACTGAAAGTTCTCACGGAATTCACTTACAAGAGAACCAATGCAGAACTCTCTGCGGACGCCAGCGAACTTGAGCGTGAACTTGAACGTACAAAGTTGAAAGCAAAAGCGTCTGCAACTCAATACGAAAAAGATGTTGAAGCTCTCAAGTTGACATACGAGGTAGAAAAAGAACGTTACGAGCAAAACCTTTCACAAATCGAAGCCTGTATTCTTAGGGCTCCACAAAAAGGCGAAGTTGTCTATGCGAGCATGGCTGGTGGGCGACGTTCCAGCGAACCTGTCAACATTGAAGAAGGTGCAACAGTTCGCGAACGTCAGGCGATTATCAACCTGCCCGATGTCACACAAATGAAAGTCGATTCGCGGATTCATGAATCTCTAATTGGAGCTGTCAAGAAAGGGCTGCCTGCCAGAATTCGGATTGATGCCTATCCAGGTGAATTCTTCAATGGAAAGATCGCTTCCGTCTCATCCGTTCCGATGAGTGGATCTTGGCCGAACACCGATCTTCGGGAATACGCAACAGAGATTCACCTAACCGATGAAGTGGAAAAAATT
>JABJMI010000935.1 GCA_018659505.1 Planctomicrobium sp. | reverse complement strand
TATATTGCATCATTTCGGTGAGAACGCAAATAATTTAGGATAGAAGCCAGAAAAGACCGTAAATTTTCCACAGCCCACTAATGACAAGCCAATCCTATCATGAGCATCGCTGAAGCACCGCAGAAGAAGACGAAGCCTGATCTCAACATCATTGAGGATGCAACTTGCACATTTTGTGGTTGCGTTTGCGATGACATCACTCTTTCTGTGGACAAGGCGGAGAACAAAATCGTCAAAGCTCAATCCGCTTGCGTGTTGGGCAAAGCGTGGTTCTTCAATCATCATATTGAAGATCGTCCCGAAGCGACGATCGAAGGCAAACCAGTTAGCTACGACGAGGCACTCGACAAGGCAGCTGAAATTCTCTTGAACTCCAAGATGGAAGTGACCTACGGACTTTCCGACACCACTTGCGAAGCGCAGCGAGTCGCGGTCGCCATCACAGATTGGATCGGCGGAACCGTCGATACGACGACCTCGGTTTGTCACGGTCCTTCAGGGATTGCGTTTCAAGGTGTCGGCGAAGTGACCTGTACACTAGGCGAAATCAAGAACCGTGCCGACTTCCTCATCTACTGGGGTGGAAACCCGGCAGAGAGTCATCCTCGTCACTTCACAAAATACAGTCTAATGCCTAAAGGGGAATTCGTTCCTAATGGAAGAAAGGATCGCTACGCAGTTCTGGTTGACGTTCGCAAAACAAAGACAGCGAAAGCGGTCGACCAACATTTGCAACTCAAGCCTAAGTCCGATTTTGAATTGGCTTGGTCGCTGCGTTTGATTGCAAAGGGAATTGACCCTGATCCATCAGTCGAAGAGAAAACAGGCATCTCGATTGAAACAATGAAAGAGATGATGGACCGCATGAAGCAAGCGAAGTTCGGTGCGATCCTCTTCGGCATGGGGCTGACCATGACTCGCGGTAAGCACCTCAACAGTGAAGCGATTCTCTCGCTCGCTCGTGACATGAATCGTTACACACGATTCGTTGCGAAACCGATGCGAGGTCATGGAAACGTCACCGGCGCTGACAATGTTGTGACGTGGTCAACTGGTTATCCATTTGGGGTTCATCTCGGTCGAGGGTATCCTCGTTTCAATCCGGGTGAGTTCACAACGACAGATCTTCTTGCCAGAGGAGAAGCAGACGCAGCGATGATTATCGCATCCGATCCAATGTCGAATTTCTGCCAAGATGCCCGCGACCACTTCGAAAAAATTCCCTCAATCGTTCTCGACCCCAAGCTTAGCGACACCGCACGCGTTGCAACGGTTGCGTTCACCACAGCGACATACGGGATTAACGTCCCTGGTACTGTCTATCGAATGGATGATGTGCCGATTCCATTACGTCCGGCTTTCGAGTCACCATACAAAAGCGATTACGAAATCCTCAAAGGAATTGAATCCCGTATCCGTAAACATCAATTGGCAGCGAGTTAATTTCAGCTTGATAAACACACCTCTATCGATTTGAAGTTTTTCAATTCCATTCACAATCCATAAATGAGTTCTTCATGCGTCTTCAATCCTCGTTTCTTTCAGCTTTCTTACTCGTCTTCCTCTCAAGCATTGGGAGTCAGGCATTCGCTCAGGAGACCACTCATCGGTTCCTGGCATGTGGTCAGAAAACATACATTATGGATAGCGAAGGCAAGAAAACTTGGAGCGATCCCAGGTCGACTCGCGATGGTTATGTTTTACCGAATGATGTCATCGTTCTCACCTTGAGTAAATCAAAGAAGTTTCCTGGAGGAGCAGTCGTCAGGATCACTCCAGAAGGCAAAGAAACCGTTCTCTGGAAAGGGACTCAAAGCGAAGTCAACTCTGTTCAACCAACCGCAGGTGGAACTTTTGTCTTGACCGAAGCTGGTCCTAATCCACGGTTGTTGGAAATTGATGAAACAGGGAAAGTTCTAGTAGAATTCCCATTGGATTGCCAAAAGGGGAATCACCACATGCAAACGCGGATGGCAAGAAAGCTCTCCGATGGAACCTACAATGCTCCCCATTTGTTGAACTTTGCTGTGAAGAATTATGACAAGACTGGGAAAGTTCTCAGCTCATTAGACACGACAGTTGCGGGTGACCCTGAACGTAAAATTCATAGCTGGCCGTTCACTGGAATTCGTCACACAGAAGGACGAACTCTGGTCTGTTGCACAAATGGAAACCGTGTTGTCGAGTTCGACAAACAAGGCAAGGTCATCTGGGAACTCACCAATGACGATCTCCCTGGACCATGGTTGCAAGATCCTTGCGGTGGACAAGTTCTCCCCAATGGAAACAT
>JABJMI010000105.1 GCA_018659505.1 Planctomicrobium sp. | reverse complement strand
TCGGGTGTGAACGTGCGACGCTGTTTTTTCGTGAACTCAACTTTCTTACGAGCCATCATGACTCTCCTCATTGTGGGCTTCAGAGCCTACAATCTTAAGGAATGGCGCGCCCGTGAAACTAGAGCCACCTCAAATAAGCCTCCAAAGAGTACGGATCAAGGCACTTTTGAAAGTACATGGTGTTCCGTCGACTTTTACGACTTGAAGTCCCATCCAGTATTTCCCCGGAGTTGCACCGAACCGCCACTCGGGAATCAAGAAGTAGAACAAAGACAACGTGTACAAGCCGATCCCCAATATGATTGCCAAGGTTTCATTTTGGATTCTTCCCAACCATTCTCCTAATACTCCTCCAGCAATGAGGAATGCTACGACAAGGAAGGCATTGTCCATCGTCGCTGCAAAGTAGCGAGTAGACATTCGAGGTAATCTAGATTCTAACTCTTTCAGCAGAGCAGCGTTCGATGATTGAACCGCATCGTCATCAGGTATTTGCTCTATTGAACCTTCAGTATTGCTCTCATCCTGCATATCCATTCCAGCCCATTAACATGCCTGAGTGATCTAGATCTAAGTCAAGTATGGCATGGGAAGATCAAAAAGTCACGAAAGGCAGCATCTGGCGTCATGGCAAATTCGCTTGTTTCGAATTTCTCATCAGGGCGAGTTCGAAGTCCTTTGGGTTCGCCTTAATGCCAGATACTACACGGAGTGAACGAGAGAGAATCGAAGAATTCGCTCTCAAAATTCTTTACAATGACCCTTAAAACCGTACCGGGCATATATTTCTCAACTCAGGTAAGAATGTTTTGAAAGATGGTTATCGCTTCACCAATTTCTTCCGTGGTAACACCCAAGTGTGTGCAGGCTCTTAGTCGCTGAGCGCCGCCGACGGAGAAGAGGTTGATTCCGTTTTCGGCTGCGATTCTTTCGAGGTCGCTGGCGGTTCCCCATGCGGGGTCGATTTCGAAATAGACGAGGTTAGTTTCGACGGCTTCGAGAGCGATGTTGACATTGGGAATCTCTGCCAAGCCTTCCGCCAGTCGTTTTGCGTTCTCATGGTCTTCAGTTAAGCGTTGAACATTATGCTCCAAGGCATAGATCGCTGAAGCTGCAACGATGCCCGCTTGACGTAATGCACCACCCATCACTTTGCGGGCGCGTCGGGCCCGTTTGATGAGTGCTTTCGATCCGACAAGAATCGCTCCCATGGGGCAGCCGAGTCCTTTCGAGAAGCAAGTTGATATTGTGTCGAAATGCTGTGCGACATCGGCAGGCGAGTAGCCACGAGCAATACAAGCGTTGAAGAGTCTTGCTCCATCGAGGTGAGCGCTCAATTTGTTATCGTGCGCCCAATTGCAGACCCGTTCAAGATGCTCCAACGAATAGGTACGACCGCCAGCGATGTTGGTTGAATTTTCCAGGCAGAGCAGGGTGGTTGGCGGGTAATGATCATCGTCGCGGCGGATTTGTCCTTCGAGATGTTGCACATCTAGCCGACCAAAATCGCCATCGATTCTGCGAACAGAAACACCGCTGAGGATCGCAGGTGTGCCACTTTCGTAATTGGCAATGTGACCAGTTGTTTCAATGAGCAGTTCGTCTCCACGTTCGCAGTGTGCCCAGACAGACATTTGATTCGCCTGAGTCGCTGAGCAAGTATAGACAGCGGCCTCTTTGCCCAGCAGGGCAGCGACTTCACTCTCCAAACGATTCACAGTCGGATCTTCCCCGACCATGTCGTCACCAACCTCGGCGTTCGCCATTGCTTCTCGCATTGCGAGACTGGGTTTGGTGAAAGTGTCGCTACGAAGTTCAATAGACATAGGAAATGGATTGAGGGGCTAGGGATCGAGGGGCAAGTGGAAGAGTTGGAAATTCGCGATTTATCGCTTCGCAGCATACTTCATTATATGCTGTCTACTGAAAGAATTTCGTTAAAAGCTGCGGTCAATGTTCACATTCAAAAGTGTATGATAGTTTGTTCGTGATAACGATTCGATATACTTTTCAAGCCTTGCTGGTTCAACACAATCGAGAGCGTTTCACGCTTTCACAACCCAAACGGAATTGAAGAGAATGCCCAAGCCCGAACTCACTGCATGTGGCTTCTTAATTGTTCAGGGTGAACCTATTGATTCCTTCCTACTGATGAAACATCACGACCGCTGGGATTTACCGAAGGGGCATGTTGACGGAAATGAGACCGATCTCGAATGTGCATTGCGAGAACTCGTTGAAGAAACGGGGATCGAAAAATCTGAAATCGAGATCGACTCGACGTTTCGATTTTCCTTGCAATATCATGTGCAGTACAAACGAACCAAGGGGAAGAAGAAGTTGAAAAAAGTCGTCATTTTTCTGGCGAAGCTGAAATCTCCCAAAGAGATTGTGATCACTGAACATCAAGGCTTCGAATGGTTCGATTGGAATCCGCCACATACGATTCAAGAAAAAACGATAGATCCGCTTTTAAAGCAAGCCGAACAACATTTCGCATCAACATAAGTTCAAGCCCACTTAGCCCCCGGTCACCGACCGGGGGAAATACGCATTGCGTCTATTATTAAACCATTGAAAGTAATCCCATGCGAGTTTGTCGTTTTCAATACAAGTCAAAAATCGACTTCGGATTCTATACCGATGATGCTGTCATCCCGATTCAAGTCGTTGCATCGAATGCGGGAGTGGAATCTCCGAAGATCTCTTCGCTGCTCGATTTACTACCCGGTGGTGAGCATTTTTCATTCGCTGAAGAACTTGAAAGCAAACTGAGTCCCGAGATTGTTAGCGACTTAGGAATTGCACATTCCGCTCTAAAGCTGCTTGTTCCAATTCCGAATCCTTCGAAACTACTGCTCCTCGCGGGCAACTACGCCAAGCACATCGAAGAGGGGGGAGGTAAATCCGAAGAACGAGAAAAAACCTTTCCTTATGTCTTCATGAAACCACCTTCAACAACTCTCACTAATCCAGGCGATCCGATCAAAATTCCTGCTTGTTCACCCGACCAAATTGATTGGGAACTCGAACTCGGTGTCGTCATTGGCAAACGCTGTTCGAAAGTCAGCGAAGCAGACGCACTCGAATATGTCGCTGGCTATACCGTAGTGAACGATATCTCTGATCGGGCGTTTCATCCGAATCCATACCGAGCGGAGCGTCCGAAGGATGTTTTCTTCGATTGGCTGCACGGAAAATGGCACGACACGTTTTGTCCGATGGGACCATGTATCCTTTCAGCCTCGGAAGTTGTTGATCCCCAAAACTTGAAGTTGCAGCTGACATTAAATGGTGAGATCGAGCAGGACTCTTCAACAGCAGAGATGGTTTTCCCAGTCGCGGCGATCATAGAATTCATCTCCAGCTACGTCACTTTAGAGCCGGGAGACATCATTTCCACGGGGACTCCATCGGGGGTTGGGAAGGCGAAAGGGAAATTCTTGCGGGTTGGGGACACCGTTGCAGCGACGATAGGGGGAATAGGGTGCTTGGTGAATCCTATTGCTAGGTGAAACGTCGTTTTTTGCCGATTTTACAAGAGCAAATAAACATTCGGAATTCGGCTTGTAATTCACGTTGACCTGATTGGCAGCTTCTGCGAAATTCCGGTCCCCATCGGGGCAAGTTTGCCCTACAAACCCCTCAACCCAATAAGATTCGAGATTTGGCTGGTGGTCCAACCTGTTCGTTGATCAACACCCTCATGCCAAACGGAACCGCAAAGGAGTGCAGTGACCGTGAAGAAAACTAACCTGTGGATGACCGCATTTGTAGCTACCGCTGGATTGCTTTTTGCAGTCAACACAGCGTCAGCACAACAGCCAGCAGCGACAACAGCAGCGTCTGCTCATCAAGTTGGTCTGATTGACATGGCACACATTTTCAAGAACTACGAAAAGTTCAAAGCAGAAACTCAAGGCTTGCAAGGTGCAGCTGAACAAGCAGAAGCCAAAGCTCAGGCAATGGTTACTGAAATGAAAAATGTTCAGGGACAAATGCAAGGCTTGACTCCTGGCAGTGCCGACTACAACGCCAAAGAAGCAACTCTTATCGGATTGCAAACAAAACTTCAGACATTCCAACAAGTGGAACGTCGTGACATCGTTCGCAAACAAGCAGAAGTTTACAAAAAGATCTATGTCGAAGTTCAAAGTGCAGTTTCAATGTACGCTAAGCACTACGAGTACACATTGATCATGCGATTCAATCGTGAAGAACTCGAAGCCGCTGGTGATCCTCAGAAAATCATCCAAGGCATGAATCGTCAAGTCGTCTGGCATCGTCCACAAGACGATCTGACCGATCCAATCTTGAACTACCTCAACAACGAGTACAGCAAAACAGCGAGTGCTCAATAATCAGCGAGTGGGGCAGGGCTTCCCTGCCTTCAATCTGATTCATTAAATTCTAAAAGCTGGCAGGTTCGTCATGAACTTGCCAGTTTTTTTGTGTTAAAACTGATAAGAGATTAAGATAGAAGATTCTGACTCAATAAACTGTCATTTTGCTTGAGACGAGCATGGGAAAACAAAAAAATCCAATCGAACCTAAGAGAGGGTATGAATGGATAGGGTACGTCTGGATCGCTGCCATCGCTGTTGTTCTCATTGTGAACATTCTCATAGATGGTCAATTCACTTTAGGCGAACCAGATGGAGTCCTCATCAAGGCAAATGAGAGACCACTCGTGTTTTGGGCGGGCGTTGCTTTCCCTGGTCTCATCTTCATAGGCATGATAGTGCTTCTGATCCGAGGTGAACTTCAACACCGTGATCGCGTTGAAGTGACTCGTCAGATTGCAGCGGAAGATGCAAGAAAGAAGTAGGATGCCTTTCAATCCCAAAGCAATGTTCACTTTAGGATGAACTTCAAAATGAATTCCTACACTCGCTAGGCACAGCGGAATCTACCTGCTTAATCCGTGCCGAACCTAACATCGAACTTGTACGTGTTTTCTCCGCGTGGAATATCACTAATACGAATATCAACACGATCTTCGTCGGCATCAACAATTTTAATAATGCCTTTCTTACGAGAGACTTCCATTTCGGCACTACGTAAATCGACATGATTCGGCATGAAGCGAGTAGAACCTCGGTTTGTAAGAATTCCATTGATGGGATTCTAGATCTGATCATTCACTTGGATTTGACTGATCTCTCGACCGGCTTGGGTTTCCCATTCCATGCGGTCAGAAAAAACTGAGAGGACACCGCGCCCGTCGACCTTGAGTTCAAAACTCAATTCTGCTGGTTGAGTGCTGTAGTTCTCTCGTAAAATATTTCGTGCACGATCCTCATCTGAACCGTTTAGATCATTCAAGTCATCCTGAACTTCGCGATACCATTTCTGAACCTGCCGTTGCACGTTCACTTTTTCGATACCTTCCAGCTTCTCAGCATAGGTTGTCCAGCGATCTGCAATGCGAATTCGAGTTATTGCAGATTCCGAAGGTTCCAATGTCAGGTTGGCAAGCTCCTTCAGTTCGTCATCGTTGCCCATAGCTAATGTGGGTAAAGCAATCGACCAATCGTTTGCAACAAACGCCAGAAACTTTCCGACAATTGTATTTAGTTTGGGATCGTCGGGCTTCTGTCGCCACGCTGCTAACGAATCGGAAACTCGTTGCCAGCTTACGTGTATTGGTTGCAGTGAATGTCTATTCTCTTTCGCCAGTTTTTGATAATGCCGATTACCTGACAATTGTGAAGCCTGCTCCGCTATCTGAATCAGTTTCCAGGCAAGACCGTATTGATACCGTTCCACAGCAGCTTCATAATAATCGAGCGATAGCCTCGCTACATCTTTGATTTTGGCTCTGTCTGATGTGCTTTTTAGACATAATGTGAGAAGATTTGTCTGCTCTTTAATATGATCAATTCGATACAAGTTTGCAGCGACAAGTATTGTGGAGACCGCTGCATTTGCGTCACCATTTTTTGCGAATTGTCCAGCAGCCATTTTAAGGAGCAGAAACTTCTTTGGGTTTTCTTGTTGAGATTCTGAAAGTTCAAGCAGTTTTGCCGGGTTCCCTTCTTGCCCTGCAATCACAGCACGAAGTTCTGCATAGTGCTGATCCTCTAGCTTCTCAGACAATTCCTCTTGTGGCCCGTTAAGTAACAGCTGGTACGTAATTGGATCGACG
>JABJMI010000470.1 GCA_018659505.1 Planctomicrobium sp. | reverse complement strand
TTCTGTCTCGTCTCGGTTGCAATCAAGGAACTTGCCACGGAGCGAAAGATGGTAAGAACGGGTTTAAATTGTCGCTGCGTGGTTACGATCCACTCTATGATGTGCGTGCGTTTACCGACGACCTGAAATCACGTCGAACCAATGTGGCGTCGCCTGACAACAGTTTAATGCTGTTAAAGTCTTCCGGTTCTGTTGCACACGTCGGGGGGCAACTCTCTCGTCCAGGTGAACCGTATTACGAAATCATTCGCAAGTGGATTTCAGAAGGATGTCAGCTCGAACTGGATGTCCCAAAGGTCGCAGCTATTTCAATTCAACCTGAGAAACCGGTCATCCAAAATATCGGCGGGCGACAACAGTTTCGAGTGATCGCAACATACACCGATGGCTCTGAAAAAGATGTCACCCGTGAAGCTTACCTCGTTAGCAGCAACACAGAAGTTGCAGAGGTCAATCGAGTTGGCGTGGTCACTTCCATTCGCCGAGGAGAAGCACCGATTCTAGCCAGATTTGAAGGAGCCTACGTCGCCACCACATTGACAGCCATGGGAGATCGTTCTGGTTTCGCTTGGCAAGAACCTGAGACTTGGACCGAGGCTGATAAACTCGTTGCACAGAAATGGGAACGGATGAAAATCCTACCATCAGGTCTTTGTAATGATGAAGAATTCATTCGTCGTGCTTATCTCGATCTGACAGGTCTGCCACCAAGTTCCGAGCAAGTCGAAGCCTTCATGACAGACCAGACTGAAACCCGACAGAAACGCGATGCCCTCATCGACCAACTGATCGGCTCAACAGCCTATGTCGAATACTGGACAAATAAGTGGGCGGACCTGTTACAGGTCAACCGCAAGTTCCTCGGAACCGAAGGGGCAGTGAACTTTCGAGCCTGGATCCGAGAACGAGTTCAGAACAATGTCCCTTACGATGAATTCTCTTATCAGATCCTGACAGCTTCGGGGTCGAATAAGGAGAATCCAGCGGCTTCCTACTATAAAATTCTTCGTGAACCGACTGCGATTATGGAGAACACAACTCACCTGTTCCTGGGAGTTCGCTTCAACTGTAACAAGTGTCACGACCATCCATTCGAACGCTGGACACAGGATCAATATTACGAAACCGCTGCCTTCTTTGCTCAAGTCGATCTCAAAAGAGATCCAATGAACGCCGCTGGTAATCTTGGCGGGACTGCAGTTGAAGGGGCAAAACCGCTGTGGGAAGTTGTCTTCGATAAAACCGAAGGCGACATCAAACACGACCGTACGCAAGCGGTAACCGCTCCTGTTGTGCCTTACGATCGCGAACTTGATTTGCCGCAAGATGCTTCTCGCAGAGAGAACCTCGCGAAGTGGATTACTTCTGCCGAAAACGATTACTTCGCCAGAAGTTATGTGAATCGGGTTTGGGGATATTTGATGGGTGCGGGGCTTATTGAACCGCTTGATGATATTCGCGCCGGTAACCCACCGACGAATCCAGAACTGCTTGACCACTTAACCGAAAAGTTTATCGCTTCTGGATTTAATGTTCAGGAGTTGATGACGAACATTTGTAAGTCGCGATCTTATCAATTGAGCGTCGGAACGAATGAATGGAACCAAGACGACAAAATCAATTACTCACATGCCGTTCCAAAACGCTTACCAGCGGAAGTGTTGTACGACTCTGTCTACACTGTCACAGGATCGAAAATGCAGATCCCTGGTGTTCCAGAAGGAACACGCGCCGCTGCGATTCCTGACTCAGGGATTGAACTCAAAGATGGATTCCTCGCCAACTTGGGACGTCCCGTCCGCGAATCAGCCTGCGAGTGTGAACGCTCATCCGACTTGCAGCTTGGTCCTGTCATGGCTTTGATGAATGGACCAACAGTCAGTAATGCGATCTCGCAAGATGGAAACGCGATCAATCAACTGGTGAATACTGTCAGCGATAACCGACAACTTGTCGATCAAATCTTCATGAAGATCCTCAACCGACCAGCTGTTGATCGTGAAATCGATGTGACTCTAGAAGTTCAGAAATCCCTGGAAGGACAACACCAAAATCTCCTCGTAGAACGTGATACCTACGCAAAAGATATCGCACCTGTGCTGGCTGCCAAGGAAGCAAAAAGAACGACAGCGATCATGACCGCTGAAGAGAATCTTGCGAAATATACTGCAGATTCGAAACCTGCTCGTGACGCTGCTGCGAAGGCAAGAGAAGACAAGATCGCTGCCAATCAAAAGATTGTAGATGATTTTATTGCCACAGCACCTCAGCGATTGCCTGAATTTGAAAAGTCCATTGCAGCGACCGGGACACCTTGGGCGACTTTAGATTTTGGCGAACTAAAAACAACCACAGGAGCGAAGCTCGAAAAGCAAGCAGACCTTTCGATATTCGCCAGTGGTCCTAACAACAAAAAAGGTGAATATCTCGTTACAGGCGAAACAGAACTGAAATCAATCTCGGCCATCAAGTTGGAAGTTCTCACCGATGATCGAACAGCCAAACGTGGTCCTGGGCGATCTGGGGGAGGGAACTTTGTCCTCACTGAATTGACTGTGCAAGCTTGGGCAAAAGGCAAACCTGAAGAGAAGCAAACTTTGAAGCTGAAAAATGCTCAGGCAGATTTTGAACAAGGTGGTTACTCAATTGCCTCTGCTATCGATGGACTGCGCCCCAATGCCGGCAATGGTTGGGCGACATCTCCCAAAGTTGGTGAAGACCGCAAAGCGACTTTTGAGTTGGAGACTCCACTTACATTCGAGGAAGGGACTGTTCTTAACTTCTCATTAGATCAGCAGTATCAGGACAACATGCACACGATCGGAAAATTCCGTATTTCTGTTACAGATGGAGCGACACCAGTCAACTACGGAAATGCGAAGTTCTTAATCGATATTGTGAACACACCAGTTGAAGAACGCACCGACGAACAAAAAAAGAGAATCCTCGACCACTTTAATAGTCAGGATCCTGAATTACAGAAGAAGCAAAAAACTTTGGCTGATTCGAAAAATCCATTAGCAGAAGATCCTCAAATTGTCGCCTTGCGTGGCGAATTGGAAGACCTGAAGAAGCCACTTCCGGAAGAGCCAAAACTGGCACGATTGAATCGTGCGGTTGAATTGAGTGCGAAGCAACTAGAAAACAGTCGACTGACGACAGCACAAGACCTTGCCTGGGCTTTAATCAATAGCCCGGCATTCCTCTTTAATCGATAAGACAAAACTGATATGATCTGGTTGTTGACCAGTTCGATCCATTATAAACAAACCCGAGGTTTCCAATGATTATTCGAGTTCCCGGTCAACCGGGTAAAGACATGTGTGATTCGCACCTAGGTGTGAATCGAAGAGATGTTTTACGTGTCGGTGGCAGCGGGGTTCTAGGACTCTCGCTCGGTTCGCTGCTGCAATTGCAATCTGCTCAGGCGAATAACAATATTCCAAAGGGTGCGGGTAAAGCGAAAAGCATCATCCTTTGTTACCTACAGGGTGGTCCGAGCCATCTTGATCTGTGGGATCCGAAAGAGGATGTCCCAGACAATGTGAAGTCTACCTTCTCGAATATTTCCACGAAGTTGCCAGGGGTTCAATTTACAGAATTGCTCCCTAAGTTAGCTCAAGTGATTGATAAAACAACACTCATCCGCTCGATGAGCTATACCCCGAACGGGTTGTTCAATCACACGGCTGCCATCTACCAGATGATGACCGGTTACACGACTGATAAGGTCAGCCCTTCTGGTCAGCTTGAACCACCTAGCCCGAAAGATTTCCCAAACTTCGGGTCGAATATCATTCGACTGAAGCCACCTAAAGAGCCGATGCTGCCGTTCGTGATGCTGCCACGACCGCTGCAAGAAAGTAATGTTGTCGGAAAAGGAGGAACCGCAGGTTTCCTCGGTAAAGCGTTTGATCCTTATACGCTTTACCCACCTGGTGACGATCTTGACGCCAAGAAAATGGATAAGATCAACGTCACCGATCTCGAAATGCGAGCCGATGTCTACGGTGGTCGGATGCAACGACGTGCGAAGCTGCTCGATACGATCAATGCCGGCATGCCCGATATTGATCGTGCCGTCAAAGACTACAAACTGAATGAGTATTACGATCAAGCGTTGACTCTCATCTCATCAGGTCGAGCACGTGATGCGTTCGCTATTGAGCAAGAGTCCCGTGAAACTCGCGACATGTACGGACGGACCACTTTCGGGCAAAGTTGCCTGCTGGCACGTCGACTTGTCGAAGCCGGAACTCGAGTTGTTGAAGTCGTTTGGCCGAAAGTTGCCAACAGCGACAATCACTCTTGGGACGTCCATACGGGTCTGAGTACTCGCATGAAAAATCAATCCGGTCCTATGCTGGACACTGCCCTGTCTGCTCTAATCACTGATCTCGACGACCGGGGATTACTGGAGGAAACTCTCGTTGTCGCCGTCGGTGAATTCGGTCGTAGCCCACAACGCGGTGTCAGCACTTCCGGTAACGGAAACAGCGACGATGGTCGTGATCACTGGCCATACTGTTATACAGCACTGATGGCAGGTGCAGGTGTTAAACGTGGTTATGTCCACGGTCGCAGCGACAAAACAGCCTCTGCACCTCTTGAAAATCCAGTTCATCCAGGTGAGTTGCTCGCATCGATTTACGAATCATTCGGCATTGCACCTGAAACGATTGTCTACAATCACCTTAATCAGCCAAGAGAGTTGGTGAAAGCAGAATCAGTCTCCGCACTGTTTGCTTAGCCTATTCGCATTTCGAGAAGTTCAGAAACTTCCGAGATGTTTCAAGTATTCAAAAATGTCCCGTTCTATTTCATATTAGAACGGGACATTTTTAATGATTGGTCCACAATGAAAGATCAATGGCTGCATCAGCCTGATCGTTCACTCTGTCTTCTTGGTCTTCAGTGATGCTAAAGAATCTTGAACGATCAAACAGATACTCTCCTTCTTGCCAGTATTAAGCATCTTCTCAGACGGCGTCGGATGTCGAGTTTGCGTCTGACGGACCCGAGCTCTCAATTCTTTCTAGATTTTTAATTTTGTTTAGGCAGAACATGAGATAAACGCACAGCACAACTGAGATCATCCCTGATGCGAATGTAAGATCATGAATATTCGACCTTGTCCACCACTCAATCACCGAGAAAAGTATAGTCGTAAATAATGAGATGTATGTGAATGCCGTAAAGGTTTGGAAAGCGATTCGTTGCCGTGCTAACTTTGATTTCGCGAGTGCCAAACGCGCCGAAGTATTCGCGACTTCCCGGAACGAATTCAAATCCGCACGTACTCGATTACGATCTTGTGGTCGTTCCTTCCGGGGTTCTGCTTTCTGAGGGCTCACTTCGTTCTGTTCAAAGAAAGTCGCTTGTTCCTCTGAATCTATTAACTCCTGAGCTTCGATGTCATCAACGTTCGAGTCTTGATCGTCAGCTTCATCTTCCGGGTTCTCTTCATCGCTTTCCGTTTCTCGATTGCTGCGAGTTCTCAAGAGAAGTTGTTCCATGTAGCGCTGGACAGCGTCTTCACCACCTTCAGAGAAATCAAACTCAACCTCTTTTTCTGTAGCAGCCTGATCCGCGTCTTCTTCGACTTCTGATTCAGAATCCGCAACTCCACTTGCTTCACTCTCAATGACCTCTTCATCCGATGGAGGCTCATTTTGAATCCCAAAGATCTCCGCCAATTCGCTCCTTAAATTGCCTGTTGTTCCTTCTTGCTCAGAATCTACTCCTGCCTGCATTTCCTCTTGAGCTGAACTATTCGTTTCAGTTTCGCTTTGAGCAGACTCTATCTCTACCTTGTCAGTAACTGCGCTCTGTGCCCCAACTAAGAGCATAGACTCAAATGAGTCATCTTGAATCGCCGACCTCGATTCTGTCGGCGATTCACTTAATGCAGGCTCCTGTTCAATTGCGGGTTCAGATTTATCGGCATCGACAGCCTCTGGTGAACTCGCAGTCAACTGCTCTTCAAAATCTATTCGTTGCTTGGCTAAATCCTGGTACTCTAAAGCAACCTGCTCTCTTTCCGTTTCGAGAGATTCGGTCTCTAACTGGAGTTGGGCATATTGCTGTTCGACCTGCCCTTTCAACTCGTAGAGATTCTTACGTTCAGAAGAGATTTCGCCTCTCAGCTGTTCTATGAGTTGCTGGTCTTTTAGATGTTTGCTTAGTTCTTGTTCGAGTTCCGAAATCTGCTGCTCGAGCGTTTTTTGACGCTCAACAAACTCCGCCTGTTGTGTTTTGAATTCAGTATCATTCGCTTCGAACTTGGACTGAACTTCTATTAGCTGATCTCTTTCTGCAGTGGTCTTGTCAAGCTGTTTGGAGAGTGAACGGAGTTGTTCTTCCAGGTCGAACTCGTATGCCTCAGACTGGGATGCCAGGATTTCTTCTCTTGAAATGAGGTCTTGTTCACGTTCGTGAAGATTGACCTCGCGAAGTTGAATCGCTGCTTGTTGCGATTCAACTTCTTCAGTAGATTCCAGGAGAGGTGCCTGATCTCTTAATTCAATCTCTTGCTGCCATTTCTCTAAGCGATCATGCCGAACTTGAATGTCAGCTTCCAAATTTTGAAGGCGATTTAGTTCGGATTCAAGATGAGTATTTGTTAAAGCAAGTTCGTCTTGTTCAGAGAGAGTTTGCTTTAACTCCTCTTGATCTTTCTTAAGTCTTAATTGTGAAGCAACAAGCTCTTCTTCTTTGACTCGAATCACTTCGGACTGTTTTTTCAATTCCTGTTGAGCGATTGCATTCTCTTCTCGAATTGCCTGAAGATGAGAGAGATCCTCCGTCACAGACTCCTTATGCGACGAGTGCAAATCACTTTCGTATTCTGCGATGGAATCCTGTAACTTCTCAAGTTCTTCCGTTTTTCTGGTTAACTCGACTTGATCAGCTTCGAATGCTTGTTGCTTGCGGGTTAATACAGTTTCTATTTCTTCAAACGCCTTGACGCGCTCATCAATGTCCTGCTCACGAGAGGTGAGCAACTTCAGAGAAGAGTTCGTCGCTTCCTCACGTTTGGCGAGTTCCTCTGCCAGTGTATTCAAGTTTTCTCGCTCGCTTTCAATCTGAGCAAGCTTCGCTTCAATCTTATCTTTCTGTTGAGAAACTAGCTCTTGTTCGACGTCAAGTTCCTGAGCTCTCTCGGTCAATGAGGCATCTTTGGATTGAGAGTTTAAACGAAAGGAATCGTGCTCCTGCTGAAATTCCTCTTCAGTCTTCTGCGACTCTTTCTGCTTCACGTTGAAAGCTTGTTCTCTGTTTGTGAGTGACTCTAATCGTTGATCAAATTCTTTCTGCAGAATTTTGTGCTCCTCGACCTGTGCATCAAGCTCAGTACGAGATGCTTGTAAATCTACTTCAATTGCACCAAGACGAGATTCCTTCTCTTGTAATTCGAACTTGCGAGCTTTGAGTGAATCTTCATGCTCACAAAGATCCCCTTTATCGGAATCAATGCTCGCAAATTTGCTTCGCAGTTCAGCTTCTTGTTCTGTGAGATTCTCCTCGATCTGCCGAAGTCGGTTTTCTTCCTCAGCAATTGCGTCTCTTTGTCTGGTGATTTCCTCGGCAGCCATTTGTTGTTCAGCGAGCCAGTTTTGTCGCTCGAATTGAAGATCTTCGAGACCGGCTGAAGCCTCTGCTCGTTGTCCTTCGATTTGGTCTGTCCAGATGTTTAATCCATCCGCTTCGATATCAAGTTCGTTCTGTTGGACTCTCAATTCCTCCTTCTCAATAGAAAGTTTTGCGAACTTTTCTTTGATATTTGACAGTTGCTGCTGTTGCTCAGCAGCTGTTTCATCTAACTTCAGAGATTTGTTTCGATACAATTCTGATTCAATTTTCAGTTCACCTTTTTCATTCTCCAGATCATTGATCCAGAGATGAATTTCGGAGCTGCGATCTTGTAGTTCTTGTTCCGATTGCTGAAGAGTCTGTTCCTGAGATTTCAGTAACTCAGCGTGTCGCTGTAAGTCTTCTCTCTGAGCAGTCAGCGACGCTTCTTCATGTTGAAGTTGTTCTTCTTGTGCGTGCAGGGTCGCTTGCAATTCCTCAAGCTCGGTTTGCTCTTTATCTAATTGTTGACGACGTGCATCAAGTTCTGCCTCAAGTCCTTGAACCCGCAGTAGATTCTCTGCGAAATCGGATTCTTTCTCAGCTCTGAACTCTTGAAACTGAACTCGTTCTAGATCGAGTTCAGTTTTCTCGATGAGTGTCGCTTCTCTCTGTTTCTCCAAATCTGCCAGTTGTTTTTCTATCTCTGTTTGCTGCTGAAGAAGTTCGAGTTCCGTCGCTTTGCTAGCTGTTTGACTCGCTTCTATTTCCGCGAGTTGGCTTTCCCATTTTTGTTCTCGTAGCTGGATCTGTTCTTCACGCGCAATGATTTCCTGCTCTTGAGATTGAACCTGAATTGAGCGTTGATTCAGGTTCTCTGTTTGCTGAACAATTTCATCCATCCTAGCTTGAACGTCAGCGGAGAGAGCCTCGACATCCTTAGAGCGACTGTTCAAATCCTGCTGTTGTTGTTCGAGGTCCAGCCTTAGAGCATCGAGAGTTTGTGCATTGATCGTAGACTGTTCATGTTCCAGTCGTGCTTGTTCAAGTCTCTCTTTGGTAATCCGAACTTGCTCGAGTTCCACTCCGATGGTCGCTGCCTCGTTGAGCAGTCCTTCCCGCATTGGTTTGAAGTTTGCCTCACGAGTGGCAACTTGCGCAGCTCGACCTTCCAGTTCCACTTTCAATTGGTTCAGTTGATCCTTGGCAGTTTCAATTTTAGTCAATTGCTGTTGGTGTTTTAGCAGTTTTTGTTGTTGCTCAGAGAATTCTGCCTTCTGTACAGAGAGGAACCCAAGTTCTTGATCGAACTCGAATTGAGCGTCAGCGAGTGAATCATTCATCGCTTTCAGTTCTTGACGCGATGATTGATCCCGGCTGATTAACTGGTCCATTAACGTCTGCACATCGTGCAGCATTTCCTCCAGGAACTTCTCTCGTCGGGAAATGTTTTCTGGTTGGCGATTTGCATCTCGGTGCAGAGAGCGTTGAACCAAATCGTTGATATCGGGGGGCGAATAGTGCTCTGATGCCCTCTCTTCTGTGAGTGTTCCGGTTAGGAAATTGACTTCGAACTCCAGCGGTCCAATGACAAGACGGTCACCATCGCGCAGTTCTCCCTCTGAAACTGCACCTTCGTTGATCCAAGACAACCGAGAGTAGGACTGCAACAACACACGCTTCCGCCCAACGATGATCTGGCAATGTCTTTCCTCGACACCGGACATCGTTAGGGAGACGTCACAATCAACGTCTGACCCCACGGTATAGCGACCAAACGGCATCTCGATCGGATCAATAGCAACGCCAGACCAGACTGGCCGTAATTGAATTCCAGAGAAATTCTCTACGTTCAGTCGAGACCGATGCCTCAATTGAACGGATTGATCAACAATAGTACCCAACATATCAGCGA
>JABJMI010000755.1 GCA_018659505.1 Planctomicrobium sp. | reverse complement strand
GTTGTTGAGCGGAGTTGACGTCCCCTTTAAGGATTGCCTGACGAGCTGCCTGCAGCTGTGTGAGTGCTTGTTGCTTCAACACCTGCTGTGAAGGAGAAGCTGGAACTTGTGGCGTCGCTTGACGACTATTTTGTGATCGTTGTAGACCAATTTCCTGAGCAATCAGCTCGGGGCGGTCATCAAAGATTTGATAAGAGACATTGAGTTGTTTCGCTTCGACAGTTTTTGCTTGTGCAGCATCAAACTGACCGGCTTGCATTAATGATCGAGCTTCCGAAAGTAGTTTCAGTGCAGATTCGCGAGATTGTGCATCAGCAACTGAAGTTGAGACTGGAGCAGTCCGGTTTGGAGAAGCGGCAAAAATCTCCCGACCAGAGGCACGCTCTAGCTCAGCTAGAAAGTTATCTGGAGTTTCATCAAACAATCCCCAGGAAACTTCTAATTGCTTCGCTTGTAAGGCAAGGCTTTGCGCTTCGTTAATATGACCTTTCACTAAAGCCTGACGAGCTTCCTGAAGAAGTTTTTTCGCAAGGTCTTTACTGGAGTCCCCTGAAGCTGGAATAGCAGTTCCACCGCTGATCTGCTGAACAGAGCCGCGGTTCGTTGCTGGTGCTTCGTTGACATTTGCTGTGAAGACTTGAGAGGGTCCATCAGGTCGAGCAGGTTGGCTGCGAGCCAATTCCACAAGGACATGTTCTGGACGGATGTCGAATGCGGTGTAAGCGGCATTCAACCCTTGTGCTTGAACAACTTTCGCTCTCGCTGAGTCGTATGCACCTTGTTGGATTTCCTGGCGGGCTGCTGAAAGCAGATTCTGCGCCAGTTGATTGCGACCTTCTGGAGTCGAAGGAGCTGCCTGCTGTTGATCAGCAAACCCGGCAAGTTGTAGATCGCTTTGGGGAGCGGTCACACTTTCGCGGATTCTGGCGATCATCATGTCAGGTGTCACTTGCCCGGGAGCAAACACAAGCCCTGACAAACGAGCAGTTCGGCTCGCTACGGCAGCGAGTCGCAAGGCCTCTTCGGTTTGACCTTGTTGTAATTTCAACTGAGATTGACGAACCAAGTCCGTCACGCGACGGCGATTGACATCATTCATCTCTGAAGACGAGGCAGGCGCTGGAGCCTGGACTCGCTGTTGATGAAATTTCTCAAACGGGTTTTCCACCGGTTGAGAAGTGTCCTGGGCGTTAATCCGACTGCCGAGCCATGCGCTCGCTGTCAGCATTCCGCCACAAATTAGTATTCCCATGAACTTGTACAATGTCGGTCCCTCCTTGGAGCCCGGACTGCTGTCGTCCAGTCGTGTTAGGTGTCTTACCATGACTCTTTTTGCCGCTGCTATGAGGATTGGAAGTCGACCGCAAACCCTCTGCGAAGCAGTGACTCATGAATAAACATGAACCGCCAAATCGTGTCTGGATTCTTGGACGTTTGAAGATGAATAGTGAGTTGTCGTAAGGAAGTGAGAATTGAGAGAGGAAGTGTAGGCTTGAAAAAATCTTAAATTAGTCTTAGCAGTTCTGTCTCGTGGCGCGAACGTTTTCAACTTATAAAAACGTACTTCGCGGACATGAGAAGCATTGGAAATGCTCTATTACCGCAGTTGAAATTGATGGGTCAATAGGGGAGTTTGCGGTTTATTGATTTCGCTGAAATATTGGTGTTTTTGAACTGATTCTTCGGCGAAGGCTGCCGAAGCGATGGGAGGTCGAGTTAACGAATGACTGAGTTTGTTGTTTCGAAATTGTCATCAAACATTGTCTCGATGACTGCGTGTTCTTTAAGTTCCGCAACAACTTTCTTCGCTTGTGCCTCACGTTCTTGAGTGAGGAGTTGTTCACGAATTTTTTCCTGAACTTCATCGAACGAAGTGTATGTTGCTGGTTTACGACCAGTGATTTTGACAAGTTTAACCGTATTGCCATCAACAATGACTGGACTGATTTGACCAGATTGTAAGCCTGCGAGAGCTTCTCGAACTTCAGTGCTGGCAATGCTTGTTGGTTGCGTCCAGTCCCAGTGTCCGCCGTTGTCTTTCAACGGACCATCTGAGTAACGCTTCACAACGTCAGAGAAGTCTGCACCCTGACGAAGTTCTGCAACCGCCTGAGACATCACTTTCTGAGCCGCTGCTGTACTGCCATGTTTCGCAACCGAGAGATGAATCTGTTGCCAGCGAACTTGCTCTGGCTGAGCGTAATCTTCGAGCGTGCGGTTGTACTCATCGAGTAGGTTCTGTCTCGAAAGGGGAGACTGCTCACCCATTTTCCCTCGAACGTATTCGGTGGCAAGTTGTCTGTTTCCGAACATGTCCCTCATTGTCACGAGAGACATTCCCTGTGACTGAAGCAGACCTTCCAGTTCAGCTGTGTTCGAAACTTTGAATTGTGACTTGAGTCGATCAATTTCCTGTTCGAAGAAGATGTCTAACTGTTCGTTAATCTGGTCGTATTGTTCCTGTTCAAGTTTCGCCTTGACTGCATCGACCATTAATGTTTGTTCGATTTGAGCAGGCAAATTCTTTTTGAGAAGCATCTCTTGTGCTTTACGAATCTCACTTGCTGGCAACTTCTTGCTCGCTTCAGACAGTTTCGCTGCGTAAGGTTCGAGAACGACTCCAGCGAGAATGGGAGTTCCATTCACACGAGCGACCACTTCGGTCATCGGGATTGGTTCATCTGCTGTATAACTCGTCAGTTGAAGCTGACTTTCGTTGTCGTCATTCTCTTCATAGGCAACGGCGTCGAATCCCTGCCGTCGTGGTGGAGGAGGTCCGACAACAGGGTCAGCGACATCGTAGCGATGTTGAGAACATCCTACTGAAATGATCACTGCCAGGCAGATCGTGATTCGAAACATGGATAATACTTGTGATAGGCAGCACAATCAGGTGGGGCTTGAGTAAGTCCCGAATCAATTGTGCTTCAGTGTTGGTGTCAATCTCTAAATCAACAAAAGGTGGTCATCCTGACGATCTCAGTTGATCCAAAAACAGTCATT
>JABJMI010000374.1 GCA_018659505.1 Planctomicrobium sp. | reverse complement strand
CGAAGATAAACAGTTCGTCTGGGCAAATGCAAAAATTGTGAACCCAACGACTGTTGAAGTCTCTCACCCAGAAGTCAAAGAACCGAAATCGGTAAGATACAACTGGGCGAATAACCCTCAGGGAACTCTCTACAACAGGGCTTACCTGCCAGCTTATCCGTTTCGAACTGATGATTGGAAAGGCGTTACCGCAGACAGCGTGACACCGTAAATCGATTGAATTTCGACAACACTGTTTTGCCGGACACTTAAAGTGTCCGGCAATTTTTTTAGCTTCTATTTTGTGAACTCATCATGCACTGGATCGCAGTTGCTCTCGGCGGAAGTTTAGGCGCCGTTCTACGGTACTCTTTGAGCCAGTGGATCGTGCGCAAGTTCCCTATGGGAACATTCGTGGTCAACATCGTCGGCTGTTTTCTAATCGGCTTGTTGATCGCCCTGGCAGTCAAAACAAAATGGCCGGGACCAACGCTGCAAGCATTTCTAATCGGCGGAGTTCTCGGCTCACTGACGACCTTCTCGACCTTCGCCTACCAAACCGTTGAACTTGGTCAGCAACAAAGCCTCACCTACGCAGCCACGAATTTAATCGCCAACCTTGTTGTTGGACTCATTCTTGTCTGGTGCGGAATTGCACTCGGTGAATTCATCGGGAATTCAATTCATTCTGGGAACGAGGTGATTCAGTAGGTGTGGCGACGTTCCACCATAAGTCGTTTTCGCCAGTTGTCTTTTCAAATTTTACTGGGCTTAACTCTGCTTTGGTCTCTGTCTGAGAGACAACCCGGTTCATGTTAATGGTCACTCCACCTATCAGACCGAGTAAAAGTCCTCGTGAGGATTTTATGTAAGTCGCTGACGACGGAACGAATTTCGGTACTGGATAACTTTCCAGCGGTAAGCGGTCATCACGGAGAAGTGTTTCAAGTCCTGTTGCTCGATCCTCGAATGGCCAATTCTCTCGGGCAAGCACTGAAATCAATGACAGATCGTACAAGCTTTGCAGTTCTGCGAACGCCGGATTGGCACGTGCGAGTTCTTCAAAGTGTTCTGTAAATTGCTCAGCGAACTTCTGAGTCGTTTGCCGCGTGAACGCTGCATCTTGTCGTTGACCATCTGGTCCAGCAATTTCTTCTTGTGCCATAAGTTGAGCACGTTGACCTTTAATTTCGAAGATTGTCTTCTCTGCGTTGACGCCTAATGGTTCGTAATACGGCATAAACCACCAGCGTTGCAAACTATTCCCCTGAGGTACCAGCATCGAAAGTTGACTCCGCACCTTGCGTGATCCAGACGGTTCAAGCCCCAGAGAAATTCGTTTCATCCGCAGATCTGCTTCCGTCAGTGCAACTGCAAAGTGTGAATCAGTGGGAACTCCCCATATCGATACGACTTGATTCCCGAGAACTTTGCCCATTGTCCGGTACCGACGTTGAGCAGCGGCAGTCGACACCGCATTAGAATTGCGACGAATATAGTTCTGTAGATTCGCCATGTTCTCTTCGGTCGGATCAATCGTGACTCCGATCTCTCGCTGACCTGTAAAAGCAGAACGCAAAGCAATGACCAAATCGTCAAGTTGAATTGGAGGTCTGCCGGTCGTAGCACCAACAATCTGCCCTTGCGGATTTGGTCCAAAGCCTTCGGCGGGTCCAACAATTAAGATGTCTTGGTTTTCTTTATCGACAATGAAGTATTCAATGCGCTGTAAACCTGCAAGGTACTTCAATGTTACCGGGAGTTGACCGTCTTGTAATGCGTCTTCGACTTTTTCATTGAGCTGCTTCAGAGAAAGAACTCGCGACTTTGATTGAGTCGTAAGTTGGTCATCAAGATTTGCAGCGTCGAACGCGGACTTCAGTTTCTTCAATTCGTTTGAAGAAAGTTGCTTGGCGGGAGTCGTTTTTACAACACCTTCCGCATCAATGATGATGCCACCCACTTGAGAATACGCAGGCTGACTGATGATGATCGTAAGTAACGCAGGGAGCAGACCTGCTGAAAAACTTTTATGCATAATGTTGATCCCTGAATGCCGACAATCGATTAAACGCGAAATACGACTGTATTCAACGGATCAAATGTAAAGCTACACAAATTAAGGTAAGACTTCAGTCGAGTGAAGTTTGATGACCAGGATGATGCGAACCTGTTTGACCCGCAGCCGAAGGCGCAGGTGTTTCCACGTTTGACGACCAACAGCCATTTGAACCCGCAACCATATGCAACGTCCGGAACGCCGACGCCTCCGGCGAGGGGGCAAACAAACCAACTCACTTTGCTGGCTTCACTTCTAAATCAACTGTTTGGCGTTGATCAAGTAAAAAATAATAAACACGGAGGCACGGAGAACACTGAGAAAAGTTTCGATAACTGAACTAGCTCCGTGACCTCTGTGCCTCTGTGTTTTAGTTTTCTATTACTTCTGGAACACTTTTACAGATCAAGTCACATTGCAACTTCACTTCCGCTCAAATCAACGCCGCGATCGGTTTTCCATCAGGTAATATCGGCAGTGGTCGACCACTGTGATCGTTGAAATTCATTTCCGGATCAATTCCTAGATGGCGATAAACGGTCGCCCAAAGGTCATTCGGCGTCAGCGGATTATCTAGCGGTTCTTCACCTTTGGAAGTGGTTGACCCGACGACTTGACCCATTTTTAAGCCTCCTCCTGAGATCAACATCGACATCGCATTGGGCCAATGGTCTCGACCTGGTTGCAAGACTCCGGTTTGCGTACCGATTTGGTGGCTAATTTTGGGCGTCCGTCCGAACTCTCCAGTGACAACTAATAAGACACGTTTATCGAGTCCTCGGTTGTGAAGGTCTTCCACCAATGCTGTCACCGCTTGATCATAAATCGGCAGTCGAACCTTTGCATCGTCGAAGAGATGGCAGTTCACCGCATGGGAATCCCAGTTGTAAACTCCCCGCTTCAGTTGCTCAATACCCGACTGATACGGTTGCTCCATGACCATGGTCACGAAACTGCAACCTGCTTCAACAAGGCGTCTGGAGAGCAACGCACGTTGCCCCCAAGCATGACGTCCGTACCGGTCTTTAAGCTCATCAGTCTCTTGTGAAAGGTCAAAAGCGTTGCGTGCTTTTTCACTGGTGAGGAGATCGACAGCTTTCGTTTGGAAACCATCCATTGCGTCCATCAATCCTGATTGGTCGACCTGCTTCCGCATCTGATCGAATCCATTTCGCAACAGAATCCGATCATCTAACCGATCTGAAATCGATTGGCTCAGCGAGATGTTCTTCACTTCGAACTTCTCTGAGCTCGGATCTCCCGGAACATTAAAAGGAGCGAAAGATGGTCCCAGATACGCAGCACCAAAACTGTATGTGTCCACACCTGCCCGACCAGGATTTGTTCCACTAATGTAATTCGGGAGTCCAGTGTTAATATGTTCGCGACACTTCGAAACGACCGAACCGACAGCAGGGAAATCATTCACAAACCCGGTTGGCTCTTTGGGATCGCGACCTGTAAGAAAGCGTTTATGCCCTCCCCCATGATCTGCGAAATTGTGGGCGATGGAGCGAATGATTGAGTATTTATCTGCGCAACTGGCATGTCTCGGCATGAGTTCACAGACATCCAACCCACTCACCTTCGTTTGGATTGGGTGAAAGTCTCCCCTGTAATCGAGAGGAGCGTTGGGCTTCATGTCGTACATTTCCATGTGCGGCGGACCACCGGGCAGCCAGATGAAAATGACTGAGGTCTCTTGATCAGTAGCCACTTCGCCTGCATCCGCACGCATGCGAAACATGTCAGCCATAGAGAGTCCACCCAAACCCAACGTCCCCGCACTCAGGAAGGAACGGCGAGAAACAGGTCCCAGGCATTTTTCTGACGATTGATTCACGAAACGTACTCCAACAATAAATAGCCACACAAGAATTCTATTTTATATGAAATCGGTCGAATTGCTATCGGATATCGAATAAACGCTGAACTATTTCGTCTGAAATGTGTCTTTGCTCAGTTAACGCGGTAAGATCAGCGGTACGGTCGAAAAACACAGAGATATATGCTTTATTAAGCCATTATGATGCCTGAAATTCCTTCCAAACCAATTCTTCTCAGCGAACGTAGCCATCAAACGCGCGATCTTGCCATCAGCTTTTTGATGCAGCAAGGGGTTGAGAATCCAGATTGCCTCTCACTCGCAGCGGGTTTGGTTGACCCATTGACTTTGCCAGTGCAAGACGCTTTGCAATCCGCTTCAGAGGTCTTATCTACGGAAGAGTCAGGTAGAAAAGCACTCCAGTATGGAACAACTCAAGGCAGCCTCGAACTGCGACAGCTCTTGCTGAAACACTTTGAAAGCCTGGAAGGCAAGAGTGCAAGTGAATTAGGTATTGACGAAACTCAACTCGTTGCGACCACCGGGTCTCAACAGTTGCTGTCTCTGGTCTGCGAAACACTTATTGATCCCGGTGATATTTGCCTGGTCGCTGGTCCGACATACTTTGTCTTCGCTGGTAATCTCACCGGTGTCGGAGCACGAACGGTGACTATTCCAGCCGATGAAAATGGAATGCAGCCAGCGGCACTCGATGCAGCGCTTGAGCAAATCGCTGAAAGACAGGAACTGCATCGGGTAAAGTTGATCTACGTGGTCAGTTACTACGACAATCCCAGTGGAGTTTGTGTCTCAACTGAACGACGTCAGCAAATTGTCGAGATCGCCAACAAGTGGTCGCGAGAGCATCGTATCTTAGTGCTAGAAGATGCTGCCTATCGCGAACTGCAATACGACGGTGAAGTTCATCCGAGCGTCTGGTCATTCGATGAAACCCGTGAGTCGGTCATCTACACGCAAACTTTTTCAAAGACATTCTCTCCAGGTATCCGAGTCGGATTTGGAGTCCTTCCCAAAGAATTGGTCGGACCAATTTGTGACCGCAAAGGCAACGAAGACTTTGGCTCAGCCAACTTCAATCAGCATCTGGTTGCGAATGCTCTTAGTACCGGGCGATATCACGAACATTTACAGAAAGTCCGTCAGGGATATCAACTCAAGCGAGATGCCATGCTCGCAGCTGCGGAGGAATACTTCAGCGATATCGAGGGCGTCTCGTGGGTGCATCCGCATGGTGGGCTGTACGTCTGGATGTCGTTACCCAAAGAAATCTCTACGGGCTTTCAGAGTGATTTGTTCCAGGCAGCAGTGAAGAATGGCGTGATGTACGTCCCCGGAGAACTCTGCTACGCCGGAGCAATTGCAGATCGACCGAAGCATCAGATGAGGCTCAGTTATGGGGTCCTCACCGAAGAAGGCATCCGCGAAGGGATGAAGCGATTAGCGAGTGCTGTGAAATCGATGGATAATTGAGGAGACTTGCTCTCAATGAATTTATCACTGTGGATTAATGCCATG
>JABJMI010000327.1 GCA_018659505.1 Planctomicrobium sp. | reverse complement strand
CTCGACGTGGATAAGGTAACCGACCTGTCAACATGTAGTACAAACAAACTCCGAGAGCATAGACATCACTCGCCGGTGTCACTTCTTCACCAGCGAACAGCTCAGGAGCCATGAAGTGCGGAGTTCCCGCTAGAACGCCAGGCATCTCCTTGACGACATTTCCATGTAAGCGTTTCGCCAATCCGAAGTCGCTGATTTTAGGAATTCCATGATGCGTCAGTAGTACGTTGTCCGGCTTTAAGTCACGATGAATAATTCCCTGCCGGTGTGCAGCAGCCAGTCCATTCGCGATTCCGAGTGCGAGTGTTGTAGCCCGCCAGACCATTAAGCCTCCGTTGCTCAAAATGTTTTGCAGCGAACGCCCGGGAACAAACTCCATTTCCAGATAGTTCAAACTATCTGCCTGACCGATGGCGTGAACGGTTACGATATTGGGATGAACCAATGCCGCGGCAGCTTGTCCTTCAGTGCAGAAACGGTCGAGGTACTCCGGATCGGAATCGACAAGTTCCGGTGAAAGAACTTTGATTGCGCAAGAACGGTTCAACTGCAAATGTCTGCCGAGAAAAACCCAGCCCATGCCACCGCGACCGAGTAACGACTCGATCTGATACTTGTCGAGTGCCTTTCCGCTGAGTGCTCCAAGACCATTCGATTCTCCAGCCCCACTATGGTTCGTCTGGGTATCGTCATCTGGTGAACTCTTCCACAGCATTGTCTGCAATAACGAATTGTCCGCCGAAGGGACAAGCATCTTGCACTGCGGACAGGTCATATCCTGTTCGACTGCGAGGAATGCCTCGTTGCACGCCGGGCAAAATATCGTAAGCGGTTCACTCTCTGAATCAGACAACAGATTCTTCCCTCATTAAAATGGTCGATTAACATCTAATCGCGACTTCAACATATTTTCCTCTTCACCCGAGCCCCTAGACGGTCTGATGAAAAACAACATAAGGGGATAGAATAAGTAAGGTTGCATCTTGCAGTACAACGACGAATAGATCGATTGGAAGAAAGGAATTGAAAAAGTGAAATTGTAAAGTTGAAATTGTAAAATGACTTCACTTTATACTCCATTTTGAACTTTTTATTTCTCATTTTACACTTTTCAATACTTTACAATCATCGTCATTCAGGACAAGACGGACGTGTTGCACAACGAGCGCTCTCTCTGATTTTCGTCAGCCCACCCCTAGACCATCTCCTCTTGTCCATGTTGCCTCAATGTTCTTCAACGACTGTGCCACCACACAGTATCTCTCCGCCAGTTGAACTGCCTTGGCAAGTTTTTCATCTTCAGCTGGCGATTCAAATTCGAACCGTAATCGAATCGCGGTGAAACCTACTGCTGTCTCACGGTCAATTCCCAAGGTTCCCCGAAAATCCATGTCGCCTTCCGCTACCAGTTTGGCTGACTCAACCGGAATTGCCATCGCTGTGCAAACCGCAGCGAGCGTCACCCCGGCACAACCAACCAAGGCTTCCAATAACATTTCCGCAGCACAGGAATAGCTGCCATCTCCGCCTGCCATGGGGTGAAGTCCAGGAATGGATGGACAGCCTTCTTCTTTAATTAGTCGAACTGCAATTGCATCAAAGTCGACTGTTCCACTTGCCGAGAGAGTCGCCACAGCAGAATCGCCATCGCTGCGATATTTCTCTTTGAGTGGTGTTTGAATTTCGCGTAGTTGTTCTGGAGTCATCAGTTTCAGGTTCTTTTACTTGGAATATATTGATCTGTGGTCGGTTCGTCTCTGCTCATAAAGTATTAGAATAATTCCCAATCTCTGAATCACTAGCCTGAACGCTTGCTGGGGTTTAAGAGTCCTCTATGCTACACAGTTCAGATTTTGGACCCAACCTTACAGAGCCTAACCTGTTCATGCTAACAGGTATTTTCGGTAATAGCGTTTCGACTCAAAGAGAATTCCCATGTTTCGTGTACTTGTTAGCGATAATCTATCTCCCATCGGACTAAAGCTTCTGGAAGACCATCCGGAAGTCGAACTCGATTATCAGCCAGAGGTCCATAAAGATATTGAGGCTCTCAAAGCCGCACTTCAGCAAGCTGACGGAGTCGTTATTCGCAGCGGAACCAAACTGACAGCGGAAGTGCTCGAAGGACAACAGAGACTGAAAGTTGTCGCCAGAGCCGGCGTCGGAGTTGATAACGTCGACCTTCCCGCAGCCACTCGTCAGGGGATCATCGTTTCGAACACTCCTGATGGAAATACACTGAGTACCGCCGAACAAACCGTTGCGATGATGATGGCACTCTGCCGAAACATCGGACCTGCTTCTCAATCGATGCGAGAAGGTCGCTGGGACCGCAAACTCTATACGGGATCTCAACTCGCTGGCAAAACAATCGGAGTTGTTGGCTTAGGTCGCATCGGCCTCGCGGTTGCTCGTCGCTGCAATGGACTGGAAATGAATGTCCTCGGCTTTGACCCGTTCCTAAGTGAAGAACGTGCCGATGATCAGAATATCGAACTCTACCGTGACATCGATGAACTGTTAGTGAAGTGCGATATCGTCACGGTTCATACCCCACTCACTGACGAAACTCGTGGCATGATCAACGCTGGACGTCTCGCCAAAATGAAAAAGGGAGTCCGCCTGATCAACTGTGCACGCGGCGGAATTATTGATGAGCAAGACCTCATTAAAGCTCTCGAATCTGGACAAGTCGGCGGCGCAGCCATCGACGTCTACACGACCGAAAAAGCGGGTGCGAATGACGAACTTGCGAAGTTTACCAACGTCCTGTGTACACCACATCTCGGGGCCTCAACTGATGAAGCACAAGAACAAGTCGCAGTGGAAGCAGCCGACATCGTCTGCAATTTCTTAACGAAGAACGAAGTCCGCTCCGCCGTGAATATGGTCCCGATTTCTGGCAAAGAACTTGCTGGTGCGAAAGCCTATCTCGACCTTGCTTATCGTTTGGGGTTATTGCTCGCTCAAGTCGCTGGCGGAGAAGGGATCAAAGGTGCTCAACTTCAATACCGTGGCGAGGTCACTTCTCAACCAGTCAAGCTGATCACCAGCGCGTTCACTTCAGGTCTTCTCTCAGCGGCACTTGATGAGAACGTCAGCATTGTGAATTCCGACTTGAGTGCCAAAGATCGCGGCATCGCGATCACTCAAACGTCAACGACCGAAACCGGCGCTTTCGCAACGATGATCGCAGCCACGTTGAAAACAGACAAGCGAGAAATCACTGTCGGCGGAACCACCTTCGGCAACGACTTCCTACGACTGGTGAAATTCAACGACCATCAACTCGACGCCTACCTCGACGGACTCTTGCTGATCTATCGCCACAAAGATGTCCCCGGCCTCATCGGAGCCATCGGGACCACGTTCGGCAAACACCAACTCAACATCTCTCACATGGCACTCGGAAGAGAAAAGAACGAACCCGGCGGCGACGCCATCGCTGTCCTAAATCTCGACAACGAACCGACCGCCGAAGCCATCCAAGAAATCCTCGACCACCCCGATGTCTGCGGAGTCGAACTCGTCAAACTTCCACCAGCGAAAGCACCTTTGCCTTGGTTGGGGTTATAATTTGACGATAGCATCAAAATTCTCTAATGTGATTAAGGAACCTGGCAGGATATCCTGCTGGGGTTTGTAAGTTCTCCCGATTAAATTCAAGGACATCACTGATGTGACCTTCCCCCCTATAACGGTACCAGTTTTTTATAGACACTGGTCATACTGAACCCGTTTTAGACAAGGAGAAGAAAGCATGCCTCAAGTTCGTTACACAACTG
>JABJMI010000735.1 GCA_018659505.1 Planctomicrobium sp. | reverse complement strand
GACGTCGTGGCCGAGGTGTTTGGGTTTTGATTCCATGACATTATCCAATACGAAGATCACGACTTCGGAGTGACAAATCGTGCATCGACATCATTCGTCGGCATAGTATTGACGAAACATTTCTTCCGTCAAATCCGGTTGATACGTGAGCAGTTGGCCGTACTCGTGTGTACTGGATTCTAACAACCAATGGTTGGTGATCCGACCATGATCCAATTCTCTGAACCACTTTTCATAGATTTTGAGAACATTAGAGTTTTCTTCGTAAAATACACGACGTTCGGTCAACTGCCTGAAAAACTTTCTCAGCTTGGACCCTTGGGAAACGGGAAACTTGACGGCTTGCCAAATCTGACTTGTAAATCGCGTCAACGAACGAGAGAAGAGACACGACCGTTTTGCATAAAGCGTAATGACATCAACTTGATCAAAGTCTTTCAGCAATTTGTCAAAACGAGAATTATCGCCGTCTTGTCTGTAACGAACGAACAAATCGTAATGCACCAGCAAGAATCTGATCCTCGCGAGAGATGAAAGAACCCGACCTCTTCAATTTTTGGAATTTTGAGAGAGACAGATAAGACCAAGTGGACTGATCCTCAAGCCCCAGTTCGGTCAGGAGCTCTGGATACTGCCCACGTTCAATGCCTGAATCAATCCGGTCTTCCCCGTACAAGAGGCCCCCGCAACAATCATTAAACGTGTATTCTCTGACATTGGTTCGTAAATCGAGACAATTTGCTCAGGGGCAAGCAAGTTGTAAAGAAGTTCCGTCTATTGACTGCCGTCGAGTTTTTCGGAATCTGACGCCGACTCAGAGACACCGTTGGAATCATCCGTCGAAGCCGAACTCACATCAACCGGAGACTCGGTCTCATCCGCGTCAACGTCTCCCGCATCAATCTCTTCCGTTTCATTAAAGAACATAAAGAAGCCAACCATGATCGCTCCCGCAAAGATAGTGGGGAAGATCCAGATCCAAAACCATTTCTTCAATTGTTGTTCTTTGACCGCTTTCGCATCGACATCGGCTGCGAGTTCTGACTTTTCAGATTGTAGCTGCAAAAGAGGCATCAGGTCAGAATCAAATGTCTTGTTGGCAACGGCGACATAATTTTCGTTTAAGGTTTCAATGCCGGGAACTTCCTCTTCCGAATTTCGATAGATCGTTTGAAATGCAGCGAGTGTTTTGGTTTGTTTCTTAAAGGCCGATCGTTTTTCTTCGGTGAGGTCGGCCAATTTTCCGTCGAGTTCTTCACCAATCGTGCTGGCTGCTGCTCCAATTTCTTTGATCTCTTGATGGAGTTTCGTCGATTTTTCTGGAGTGAAAATCCCTTCAATCTGGCCAGCAGAAAAGGCACCGATTAACATTCCCAAACCGAGCGTAAACAATGCCAACATTCCCTGGGCTTGACCGCGAATTTCTTTCGGAGCGACTTTATCCGTATAGATCTGCCCGGTCACAAAGAAGAAGTCGTAACAAATTCCATGCAAGACAATTCCGAGGATCAACATTGATTGCAGGTCAGAGGCTCCTGTCGCTGCATCAACGGGAGAACCAAGAGCAAACAAACCATAACGTAACACCCAAGCGAACATCCCTACCAATAACATCCACTTCACACCGAGACGCTTAAAAAACAGAGGCATCAGCAACATGAAAATGATTTCGGACATCTGGCCGTAAGCCATCGTCCCACCGACATTCTCAATTCCCGCCTGACCGATTGCTCGCGCGGCCATTTGATAGTAAAAAGCCAACGGAATGCAAATGAGGATTGAACTGACGAGAAAGATCAAAAAAGGTTTGTGTTTGAGTAAGACAAAAGCATCCGCACCGATCAATTCGCGCGCAGAGACTTTTTCACCTGCTAAGGGAGGCGGCGTGTGAGGTAGAGTAAAGCTATAAACTCCCAGCAAAATCCCACTTCCTGCCGCTAGGTAAAAGACGTTGATGCTGGCATCCCAAGCTAGCCAGCTAATCAGCACACCGACAACCACCCACCCAATTGTTCCGAACACGCGGATGACAGGAAACTGCGATTCGGGATCAGTCATCGTGTGCAGCGCTAACGAGTTCGTCAGAGCGAGGGTCGGAAAGAAGAAGATCATGTGAACGAAGAAGGCAATGTTGATCATATTGGGATCAGGATTTTCTGCTTTCATCAACGTCGTCGCATAAATCATCACCAATCCGGCCAGCAAATGCATGACACCGAGCACTTTTTCTGTCGGGAAAAAACGATCTGCGATCATTCCCACAAAGAAAGGGGAAATCAGACAAGCGATTGGCCCCACGGAATACATCCAAGTAAAGTCAACCTCATCAAAGCCAATCGACCCCAAATAGAGTGGACCAACCACATACCAAGCTCCCCAGATGAAAAACTGGAGGAACATCATGGCCGATAGACGCTGGCTGATACTGAACTTACTGATGTAATCCCGAAGCATTCTCTTGTCCTGATTATGTTTAGGAGGATGAGCGACTGAAGTCTCGCTTTGATCTTCACCCGATCACGGTCTGAGTTCAAGCGTAATCCACCGCCCGAACCATAAATTCTCAGAGGACTTATGCTCTTTCCCGCACCGCCTAAGCCGATCTAATGTGCGGATTCTTTCGGAATCACTGAAAACGTGTCTTTGCATCGCCCGGAATACAGCACACAATTGATCATTCCCAAAGCTATGAACCAGAAACGAGAGAACATGTCGCGTTCGATCTGGAGAATTCTGTTCACACTGGCACTGGCTGTCGTGCTGATTCCCGGCATGCAGCGCTGGCAATCCACAATCAGTGCGTCGGGCCAAGATCCTGATAACACCAATTGTGCAAAGTCTAATTGCCCGAGTGGAAGTTGCGGCAACCTGAGAACTCTGCAAGCACAACTTGACCAAGCCGCACGAAACGTCGATTCCACTCAGCCGAAATAGGCCATGACTGGTCGAATCCCTCATGGACTGTGAACTCCGCTCGTAGGATTTGGGGCGGTTAAATGGG
>JABJMI010000799.1 GCA_018659505.1 Planctomicrobium sp. | reverse complement strand
CTTCGAGAACTTCCAGTACCTTCTCGCGATCAGTTTGAAGTAAGTTCGCTCTTAATGACATTCTCCCAGGAATGGTCATCCACAAACCCGTTTTGAGCATCAACTCAAGATCAGTTTCATCAGGGCAGAGGCGTTGCAACAACCAGACAGGGAGGCTGGCGACTTGAGCAATGTATTCAAGAGGCGAAGATGCTGGGCTTAGGAAGAGGGGTTTATCAAAAGTGACAACTTCGTATTTCTTGTCGGGACCTCTTAATTTTAACAACGGAAGCTGCGTTGGATTGAGTTCCTCAAGTGAAATGTCATCGAGCATCTCACGACTGACGATACTTCGTTCGATGCCTCTTAAAACACCATTGACGAATGCTTTCGCCTGTCCCTTATTGATTTCTTCGCAAAGCTCAACGGTTTCATGCACGGCTGCATGTGTGGCAATATGTGGCAAGCAGGCAAGTTGAAGACATCCCATTTGCAGGATCGTCCAGAGGTCGTCTTCGACGTTTTCACGTTGCCGTGTCACAAACGTGCTAAGGATCGTATCAAGCGTTTCACGCCTGCGAACGGCTTCGTTCGCAAGTTCGGTTGCCATTTTTCGATCCACCGAAGGGATCGTCATCGCCTGAAACTGATCATCGAGAATTCGTGAAACGAAGACATCACGCTCACGATTCGCCTGCAATGCCCGAAAGGCAAACCAACGAGCGTTGCTCGCGCCTGATTTCACAAACTTCTTTTTGTTCTTTGGTTTGCGGCCAGTGAAGTGTTTCCGAGAGTCGTTCATAAAGTTCCCCGGCACAGGCCGGTCAGGTCAGAGAAGTATTCAGGATAAGTTTTTGATGTACATTCGGGGTCAGCGATGATGATCCCCGGAGCCTTCAAACCGAGCAATGCAAAACTCATTGCCATGCGGTGATCATCGTAAGTCTTTATTGTCGCTGGCTGCGGGGGTCCGGGGGAGATGGTCATCCCATCTTCGTGTTCTTCTGCATCGATACCGGCACGTTTCAATTCGTCAACAACCGCTGTGATGCGGTCGGTTTCTTTCACTCGATTGTGGGCGACATTGCGAATGCGAGTCGGTCCCTCTGCGAAAGGAGCCACACACGCCAATGTCTGTGCGGTATCGCTAATCGCGTTCATATCGATATCGATTCCGCGAAGTTGCTTCCCGATGACGGTGATAGAATTGTCGTTCCACTTTGCTTCGCACCCCATGTTTACAAGTGCATCGACGAAGCCAACGTCTCCTTGCAAAGCGTCTCGATTCAAGCCTTCTACAGTCACTTCGCCTCCGGTGATCGCTGCCGCCGCGAAGAAGTAACTGGCTGCCGAGGCATCTGGTTCGATGTCATAGTTTCTAGCGGTATAACCGTTTGATTTCACAAGAAACTGATTCGTTTCCGGCTCATCAATCACTGCGCCAAAAGAACGCATGATGGCAAGCGTCATATCGATATACGGACGAGAAACCAATTCGCCAGTCACTTGAATAGCGATATTCTGCTGAGCCGCTGGTGCGATCATCAGTAATCCACTGAGATATTGACTGGAAATCGAGCCAGCAACCTCAATCGTTTTTGTATTCAATCCGTCTGTTTTGACAATTACCGGAGGGCAGTCATTTCCAGTTTCACAACTGGCATTCACTCCCGCTGCGGAGAGTGCCTTAATCAACGGAGCAATCGGTCGCTCGCGCATTCGCTCGTTACCATCGAGACGGTAAGTTCCATTACCTATCGAACAGAGTGCAGTAAGGAAGCGAATACTGGTTCCGCTATTTTCACACCAGAGGTCTGCCTTGTCGGCGGGGATACGACCTCCACAGCCATGAGTGCTGATCAAGTTATCAGCGAAATTGGCTTCAACATCGATGCCGAGCTTGCTTAACGCCGTCGACATGACTCGCGTATCAACACTGTCCAATACACCCAAAAGTTGAGATGTTCCTTTCGCCAGCGCAGCGATGATGAGTGCTCGATTCGTCAGGCTTTTCGAACCCGGCGGACGAATCGTACCATGAATTGGCGCGGTAACAGGTTGTACTTTAAATGTCTTATTCATCGGTTAAAACTGTAGTGAATTGATCGGTGGACGATCTTTCTCATCTTATACCCATCGAGTCACGAAACCTACGGACTGTGCGAACAATTGTCCATGCTGCTGAATTTTGAGAATCAGAGTCTAACGGGTCAACATGCTCGCTTGTCATATTCCGTGATAATAGAATCTGGTCGTCAGGATCTGGGATTTAAGAAATTCAAATAAGTGCGTCATTTCTTGTTTTTTTACCCTTGCCCCTCGATCCCTAGCCCCT
>JABJMI010000106.1 GCA_018659505.1 Planctomicrobium sp. | reverse complement strand
CATTCGATTCAACAGTTAGCTGCCCATCATCGACAGCGACCTGTAAGACGCCTGCTCTGGCGACCTTATTAGTCAGCTGAGTTTGTACTGAAATCAGCTGACCGTCTTCAACCTCTTGGATCCACCATTTAGCAGAGTCCCCATCCTCGCTGTACCATAGAAGTTGTCCCGTAGAAGAGTCCGAATTCCAACCAATTAGGAAATAGATGGCACCTTTTCCTGCGAAATCGCCTTCGAGCTTTAGTTCGAAATCCGAGACCACATCCGAGAGTTGTAATGCTGTTGCCTGTTTCTCAACAGATACTAGATGATCATCTTCGACAGAAAATTGTCCGTTGAGCTTGATGTGAGGAACCGCAAGTTCTCTTAGATGCTTAAGGTTCGCACTTGGAAAGACGACACGGCTGTCAGAATTTCGTCCACTCGAACCTGTACCTGTGGTTCGGCTGCGATTGTTTTCTGCGTTGAGATCGGTTAGCAGAAGTTCTGAATTTCCAGAATCAATTTCGAATTTAAAGTCAGCAAGAAAACTCATCCCCAAAAGCGGTTCAGCATTCACAGCATCTGCGCCCAAGACGGCGCACTCAACATCCTTTGCAATAAACTGCCCGACACGCAAGGTATCGATTTTCATCCGATAACCGGTAATAGTTCTTCCATCAGCGACAACCATACGAATCTCCGGATCATTCTTTCCAGGCTTCACCCCCAGTTTGACCGCTGTTTCATAGGGCAATAGGACGGTACTTGCGCCAGAATCGACGACCATTTCAATTGCGGGCTCATCGTTCACCACAGCGGCGACCCAATAGGTATTGAATTCTTTTCTCAACTTAATTCTATCTGTGAGAATCTTCTCCTCCAGACGATCAAGTTTTTTAATATTGGCTGCGAAAGCACTGGTGGGCTCTAACTTGACAGTCGTTTGCTCTTTCTCGTTGTAAGTACGAATCAAGCCTGAAATCACTCGATCAGGATTTTGATATTGATCATCAATCGTGTCCACGATTTTACGGAGATTTAAAACGTGAGCCAGGAATTCATCTCTAGCCCGACTGATTTGACGGTGCAAGTCTGATTAAATCTTTGCGAGTTGCTCCTTCTTCTGATAGGCAAGTCGTATCAGTCCATCGTTGGCATTAATCGCTCCGACTAAGCGGTTGTTACTGGCAACATTGGTGACATTTGCTAATTGCGAATTCAATAAAGTTGAACGACGATTCAAGGTCGCAATCTGTCCATCAAGAATTGCAACAGCTCGCTTGTATTCCTCAAAGCGTTTATCAGCTGAGACAATGTTCCGCTGCAACTGCGTGACTTCTCTCATGTCGCGAGTCAGTTGTAACTCTTCAACAAGCATTGCCCCGTTCGACGAAATTCGAACTCCACGGTCACGCAGCAAGTCTTCAGTTTCATCCGCCAACAGGAACGCTGGATGGAGAAACGTTAAGAGTAAACAGCAAGTCAGCTTTCGGAGAACCATAGCAACCTCAACGATGCCTATCTGAAGTAAACAGGAGGCGAAAAAGCGAGACCCATTTCGCAACAACTAGAGTACATCACAAACTAAAGACATTCAATGGGAATCGTACTTTCATCGTAATAAGGAACACTCAAATTGTTTGCTTCTTATGGTGTCTCAGTGAGCAAAATGTTGTCCCTAATCCACCCAACGATATGAAATCCCTACAATTTTCACGCAGCTAAAAGCACTCCAAAGTGAACAGGATTCGTACATCCGCGATTTGTGAAAGAGTCCCGAGTGCCACTTTCTTGGACGTCGTGTCGAAGATGAAACTGCTCAGCTGAATGAGACGCTGAGAAGTTGTCGGCTGCGAAGAGGGGGCACAGCGACTGAAGTGACACTCGGGATCGCGGAGAGAAGAAGTGAAGGCTGAGTTACAGGTTCAATACCTAGCGAGATTCGGTCAAACTACGGGTCGAGGAGTGTCCAGAAAGTTGAGACCTACAATTACTCTAGACACTCAACTCTAGACCCTAGACTAAAGCCGCTATGCGGCGCCTTGGACTTTCGTCACGAAGGCTGTATCTACTGCGCTCATGCCGCCGTAGTAACGGGCTTTGACTCGTAGGACGACATCGCGTTCGAAAGCTGCGGAGCTTTCTGAGCGTTGCAGGAAGGTTTGGACTGGCCAGATTTCGGTCCAGACGAATTGGCGTTTGAAGTCGCCGAGGTACCAGTCGGACTTGGCAGCGGCGCCTTGTTCGTCGACGAACGGCGAACTCAAGACTTCGAGCATGTTGTGAACCGGGTTGGCGAAACGAGTTTCGCCGTCGGCGGTTGCGACATTAATCTCGGTTGAGTTCACGATGCTGCGGGCTGTTCCACGCAGTGCTTCGGGGACGAGCATCTGCTTGGCAGGGACGACGATTGGTCGTT
>JABJMI010000423.1 GCA_018659505.1 Planctomicrobium sp. | reverse complement strand
TGGAAAACCAAGTTCGTACCGACCCTCTACTCGCACGTCTTCACAGCTATGAGCTCGCAGCTCGTATGCAGACTGCAATCCCTGAAGCGATGGACTTTACTGCTGAGCCACAACACATTCGCGATTTATATGGATTAGATCGTGACGAATGCCGCGGTACGGCGAGCAACTGCCTGGCTGCAAGACGCCTCATCGAAAGAGGCGTACGAACCGTGCAATTGTGGACCGGTGATGGGATTTCGTGGGACTCACACGAAGATATTACTGGACCTGGTTACAAGAATCACACTGGAGAGGCGTTACGTATTGATCGTCCCATCGCTGGTCTGATCCGGGATTTACGGCAACGCAACTTGCTTGATTCGACAGTCGTCATGGTGACGACCGAATTCGGTCGAACACCTTATGCACAGGCAGGGTCTGGAAAGTTAAGTAAGGGACGTGATCACCATCCAGAAGGATTTACGAATATTCTCGCCGGTGGAGGTTTCAAACCAGGTTTTGCCTACGGTGGAACAGATCCAATCGGCTATTCAGCCATCGTCAATCCTGTATCAACATACGATATGCACGCTACGATCTTGCATCAGCTGGGTATCGACCACGAAAAACTCAGCTTCTACCACAACGGCATTCAAAGACGACTCACGAACGTCCACGGACACGTTGTCGATGATATTTTGTCCTGACCTGATTCCAAATATCTCTAAGAGCTCGGGTTTATGCCCTGCGTCCTAATATCAACCATTCTGAGTTCCGGGCTTCTTACCGAACAGTGACTGAATATCAGTCACCCGGGTGATGATTTTTTTGTCACCTTCAATCTTTCCCGTCCCTTTGAGTGTGACTGCGGATCCGCAGTGATAGGCAAGGTTGAAGTTGTGGAAGTCACGGAAATTCACCTCCACACGTACCGGCTTTTCGCCATCGACTTCGATAAGAAATATTCTCGCTTCATCTAAGTCGTCAGACATGCGTATGCGTCCGCGAACGGTAAGTTGGTCACCTTCCACTTTGACCCAACTATCAAAGGGCTGTTCCCGGTAGGGAGTGAAATCAGAACCGTTCAATCCGGGGAGCGGAGTTTTGCTCCTTGCAAAAGATTCGACGTTGATGCCGAACATTTCGAGTAAGGAAAGGTGGAGTCGTCCGAGTTCTTGATTCTCTGAATACCGAACGTAACGACCAGTTTTCAAAACATTCTTACCACCTGCCAGAACGATGGGAATTCTAGTCACAGTATGATTGTCGCTATGACCCATCCCGGAACCGTAGAGCACAACCGTATCATCGAGCAGACAACCTTCACCGACTTTGCGGGACTTCAGTCGCGTAAGCAGTGAATCAAATTTCTTCATGTGCCACTCACTAATCTTTAATAGGGATTCGAGATTGGTGCGGCTGAAATTCCGAAAGAAGTGCGAGAGGTAGTGATGCTGCTCAGTGATTCCGAGGAAATCGAAAATCATACGACTATTGCTGTTTCCCAACATATAAGTAATGCAGCGAGTTGAATCGGTCCAAAGAGCAAGTTCAATCATGTCGAGCGTTGACTCGACTTGCTCATCCAAGTTAGCAGCGACTCCCGGTCGTGTGAAAGCAGCCACATCAATTGACGGTTTCGCCCGTCGCATGTTCGCCAGCCTTTTCTCCGATTCGCGTACGACAGCCATGTACTCTTCAAGAGTTTCTCGGTCTTCTCGTCCTGCTTTTCTAGACAGTGAACGGGCATCTTCCTGCACTCTATCGAGTACGCTCGCCAACTCTGTTCGCTGTTGCGGATTGGCAAGAGGGTTCCGAAACAACCGGTCAAAGATCAACTGGGGATCACTCTCCCGGGGGATCGGTGCTCCGTGCTGATCATAAGAAATGTAGCTGCAACCAATTTGATTTGGAAAAAGCCCTTCGGTGGTAAGTTCAAGTGATCGATGAAGAGTGTCACCTCGAACTTGATCAGCGATGAGTTGGTCGATCGATGCTGATTTCGTGTTGGAGTGATGCCCAGACAGAAATCGCCGAGTGGAGTTGGCGTGAGATGAAAAGCCAAAGTCTCCCATGTTGTCAAGTAGTAGGACATCATCACGATGCTGCTTGAATGGTCCCATCAAAGGGGACATGCGAAAGTCATGTTCGTTCCCGCCGCTGATGTTCCAGGAAGGAGGGTGAACTCCATTCGGCTTGAACAAGGTCAGGAAACGCTTGACAGGAGGTGGGGTCTCAGTGTTTTTTGTTCGTCCCTTCGCTGCCATGAGATTCAAGAATGGCAATGGAAGCAGAACTCCTGCTCCGCGAAGAAATGTTCGCCTCGGAATACGATTGTTCATGTTATTTCAATTCAACTCTGGCAGGATGGTTTCGCGGAATGGAACACTATTCACGACTGCAAGAAATAAATCCTGCCAAGTGCCGTTGGATTGTTTGAGTTCGTTTGTGATTTCCTCAACCGCCGGACGATCAATAATTGTGAGTTGTCGGCAGAGTGCAAACGCCATTGTTCGTTCGACGATATTTCGAATTACCGCTTCTCTTTGGCTTGTTGTCAGTATGAGCTTGAGTTCCTCGAAATTGTTGAATATTTCTCCGGATGGCAACTGACCGCTGGTGTCGATGGTATCGTCAGAACTGTTTGTCTGCTTGATGTACTTACCTTGATTATCAAACCTTTGTAAAGCGAATCCCAGGGGGTCGATTTTATTATGACAGATCCCACAAGTCGGATTCTTGCGATGCTCTCCAAACCGTTGACGGAAGCTAAGATTTTCACCCCCGCGATTTGGTGGGACTTGACCTACATTTGCTGGAGGATCAGGGAGTTCCTCTCCCAGAATACTTTCCAGCATCCATGTCCCTCGCAGAATCGGTCCTTTATTCATCGCGAGAATTCCGGGCATAGTGAGGATTCCCCCACGCTCTTTTGTATCGACTAATGAGATTTTTTGATTCGAAACAATTTCTCGTTCAATGCCCTTTCTCCTGGAATACTTACTCATTTGCCGAGCATCACGACCATACATATTGCTTGTATGAGGGTTGATGAAGGCAACTTCGGAATCAATGAATTCAATGAGAGGTCGATCTTCTGTAAATAAGTAATTCATAAAGTCAGCTGACTGAGTTTGCAGCGCGACCATCCTGGGGACATCGTCCGTAATATGCTCAATCTCGCTGAGAGAGAGCCATTCTGTGGCAAAGACTTCAGTCAGATAGTGTGCCTTGGGAGATGCAAGAAGACGCTGAAGTTCGGCTGATAAATTCTTCTGATCGGACAATGTTCCTGCTGCTGCCAGTGTACGCAGATGTTCGTCCGGGATGTCTCCCCAAACAAAATAAGACAGCCTTTCAGCGAGTTCGTACTCATCTACCGGTTGACGTTCACCAGGTGTTCCAGTCAGCAGCAATCCTCGATAGATAAACTGTGGAGACATCAAAGCTGTTTTGATTTCTAACTTGACGACATCTACTAACGCTTGCCCCTGTCGTCCTTGAATCCGCGAATGGATTTTATCCATCTGTTCATTTGGAACTGGTCGACGCCATGCTCTTTCAACGAGTTCATTCAACAGACTCTTTGCTTGTGCTGTCGAGAATTGATCAAGATTGAATGGACCAATCATCGCTTCGAGTTCTATCCGTCGCGAACTCGAAAACAGCTGTTCAACAGCAGCATCGATTAAGAAGTTGTATTGATCCCAGACGACTGTCGATAATGGATTCGCATGAGTATCATTCTTGAATCCGCTTTTGCCCGGTGGGTCTGTGGGAAGAAGTTTCACGACTAGAGATCGTTCGGTGACTGTCTGTTCCGCTTCAATAATTGCAACATCGAGTGAGAATCCGAAGACCGATTGCAGACTGTTTCGATATTCGATTACCGACAGCCTGCGAGGCTTGAATTGAGCCGGTCGCACTTCAATCGAATT
>JABJMI010000763.1 GCA_018659505.1 Planctomicrobium sp. | reverse complement strand
GATGATAAGCTGGCTTATTCGTCTCAAAACCTCCGGAGCGATACATACCCCGGTAGCTCGATTCAGGGCGTTCAACCCAACTGGTCTGGGTGAATGCGGTTGCTGCTGGATTCACTTCGTTGTCTGAACTCGTCGAGGGCGATTCGTGTAACAATTTCTCATTCACATTCGCAGTGATTTCATATCGCTGAGAGGTGGGACTGTAGAAGTTGAACCAGGATCGACCACGGACTTTTTGAGTCGTCAGGTCCACATCCAGAAGTTCTATCTGCTGCATTTGACCATCAGCGGAATTGACCGAATTGGATGACGAATATGTCCAGAAAGTCATTCCAATTAACCAGAGGGTGAGTGTCACCCAAGTCAATTGAGGGCGTCCTAATAAATGGTGGACCAGCAAGTAATCGAGTGGTCCAATGATGACCAGCAACAACGCTCCCCACCCAATCACAACCCAGTATGAAGGACGTTTAATTTCGGGGTAATCGTCGAGTGCTTGAATGAGTTGCGTTTGTAAATCCGTAACTCCCGTCGGATTCAGTTCTGCTTCAGCGGTTTTTGTACTCTCAAGATTTTTCGCATCTGATTTAAAGCCAGCAAGCAACATTGCGAGCTTAGCCCCGGATTCCCAGGTGTTAAGCGGTTTTTTATCAAGTCGAATGCCGATGAAGGTGACAGTTCCCAATCCATATGCCGAACGAATGACTAAGGGAGTTTCTAAGCCACTTGCCAAAACATTGCCCGAGGTTGGCTCAAATTTGGCTCCATCAATGGAGCCTAGAAAACGTATCGGCTCGCTGCCCGGAACGAATTGATTAAGGGAACTTAAGTTCTGGATTTTAATCGCTTCGGTTGGCAGCAGAGGAAGCCATGCACTTAATGGACTTGTTTGCAATTCCTGAACCGCTTGCCCGACAGCGATGACTAATCGTCCGCCTCGCTGCACCCAGTCTCGAATTTTTATTGATGCTTGCTCAGAGACGATTGTATCCGCATTGAGCACCATCAATTCGACCGATTCCAAGCCGAATGAGCTAGAGATTCGTTCAATGTTTTCTGCGAAGTTCGCTGATCGGATCTCTCCCATCTCTGATTGGGGGAAGTTCGAGATCGCAGATTTGAATGCGGGTTGTTCGCCGTCAATCATCCAGAGATGAGAGTTTTGTTGTAAGCACTCGACGTTCTGTCTGTTATCGACTCGAAAATTTTGGCGTAATACGACCTTATCGTTTGACAGTAATTCGATCTGAATAGGAGCTTCAATCTTCCCAGAGCGAAAGAGTGTTTGGATGACGACGGGGGTTTGCCCAACTTCACTTTCCGGCAAGGTTGTGATGACAGCGTGTCCATCAGGATCGACCACTCGGATTTGTGGAGTTAAAACGACAGGCGTTTCACTTTGATTCCTGAGGGTGAACTCCAGTGGAGCCTGGCACCCCACTTGAAAGTAACCATCAATCCCAATTCGGACATCTTCAATAACAATATTGTCAGCTGCGTTGACCACACTTGGTAAGCACAACAGGACAAGGCTAGATGCCCAAACTGCTTTCATACAACAAATAGATCGGGGCCTGGAAAAGGCAATATTTAAAATTTTCACGTGACAAAATGCCAAACAAAGAGCTTATAAGAATAGAATAATTCACAGACATCGATGATGTCAGAAAAATGAAATGATTTATAAAATGTAAACAATCATTGTAACTGCTGGTCGTCATTCCGAAAAGAACCGGAAACTATCGAATAAAACAGAATCTCATACGAAAGGACTGTAATTCAGCCAACACCTGCAATATGCACCAGCGTATTAGTTACCAGACGGTATGGAAATTAGGGTGAAACTCGAGACATCCGGTGTACAGATGGAAATTATCGCGGTATTGTAGATGAGGAATTAACATATCAACAGATGCAAAAGCAAAGTAATTGTCTTTAGTATTTAGTGGTACCTCACGGTACGTTCCAAAATGGAATCGCACGATTCATCATGTCACTCAACTTCTCCAGGGTCGTTAGAAAATGTTCATGAGTTCCACCCGAATCTTTAACTCAAGCGGTTCATTGACCACAAACGAATCTGCCCGGCAGATCTTTTCATTGACTTTCGTTTTTTTGATCGCTTTATGTGGTTCTGTCGCTGCTGATCTTAAAGTGGAATCGAAGCCAAATTGGGGTTTTGACGGGACGATTCAGGTTGAAGATTTTAATCTGTTGACGGTTGAGGTCTTCAATAACTCCGAGAAAAACTGGGAGGGATCGGTTTGGGTGAAACCTATTGTGGGGATTCAATCCGTCGATCTCCCAGTCATTCAGCCAGATCTTTTCATAGAACCGTACGGCAAACGCCAGTTGCAGTTTTATGTGTTTGTCCCAGATCGAACGGAGTACAATCTTGCCTGGGGGAAAATAAGAAACGGGCGTCTCTTCGCAGAGGACAGTTACAAAATCGATTCCCCTAAAGTGAGTTACAAGAAGGTCGTTGTCCAACTCACGAATCTTGAATTAAATGTTAGAACTGTTGATCTGCCAACCTTTGATGAACAAAATTTTCCATCGAGTGCAACAGTCCTGAATCCAGTCAAAGGGTTCGTGCTGGACCATGTTCCTCGCTGGCAAAAGCCGCAAACTCAGGCTTTTCGCGACTGGCTTTTCGGTGGTGGAACGCTGTATCTAGTCTCGAGCGATTCAGCATCGCTGTTGGAATTTCCGGCGTCTCTCTCAGAATTGAATGAGCCATCGGATGAATTCCCGGTCGGGTATGGCAGGGTGATTCGTACTCAAGAATCGATCAAGGCTGAACGTGCGAAGCAAAACCCAAATAACACTTACAAGAACCTAAGTTCGTCTGGCACGATCTTCTCGTTGCTGAAGGCAATGACGACTCCCGATCATAACTGGGGTCTCATCTATACTTTGGCGTCTGTCTATCTGTTGATTCTCTTTCCAGGATGTTGGCTTCTTGGTCGCAAGAAAGGAGATTTTCGCCTGACATATACAGTCGTATTAGCAACCGTTGCTCTCTTCAGTTTTGGATTCCATTCCATTGGTAAGAGGGGTTACGGAGAAGAAACGACCGTGAATTCTGTCGCATTCGTCAAGCCGGGACAACCGGGACGATGGGTCGTCAAGCAATGGTCGAACCTCTTCATTACGGGTGGTGGAGACTATGATGTCACACATGAAGTTGATTCCAGCGCCATTAGCACCGGGCAGCATACCGAAGCCGTCCGCGGGATGGCAATCAATCAACCTGCCGCAGCTATGCGATCTGACATTCCTTCGTTTTCGAACAGAACAGTCATTCATACAGGAGTCCTGAAGTCACAAGGTTTTCGTCCTGAAGCAACACAAATCGAGAGCACACAAGGTCAGCTGCAAGCACTCGAATTGTCTATGCCTGAAGGAACGCAATGGCCAGAAATGAGTTCTAAGATTGCGATTCATCGTGATCGAATCTACGACCTGAGTTTGTCAAATGGGAAACTGCACATGGTCGGTAACGGACGACAGGCGAGTCAACTCGAACATAACTCCCTCGTTTACAATCACTATGGTTGGGGTAATCAGGCAGAAATCACGGGAGCCGGATATTTCGATAAAGCCTTCTGGCTGATGGTCGCGGATGATTTGGGGTTGTTCCATGGAGAAAATCTGGAACCTACGACCTTGCCTGAAGATGTTGTGCGGGTCTATTTACAGACCGAAATGGATTCGACCTTCTTTGCTAAAGGTGAAAACTTTCCCCAACAGGTTGGCAAGGTCTTGTATTCCTTCGACTTTCATGCAGATCTCACCGAATAATTAACCACGTTTAATCATTCTTTCAATTTGAAAATCACCACATAAGCGTAAGAGGCTGGAGTATCCATGGAACACGCCATTGAAATCAATAATGTCAGTCATCTTTTCAAGCAGCACCGCGCACTGGACGGGATTACTTTCAACGTGGCTCCGCAATCGTTGCATGGATTCGTTGGTCCCAATGGAGCGGGGAAAACGACAACCTTGAAACTCATTTGTACTTTGCTCAAACCACAAATGGGCAAGATTCGCGTCTTTGATCACGACGTCCGCAACAATGTGAAAGCGATTCGCCGTCGTATCGGCTACATGCCCGACCACTTCAGTATGTACCGCCAGATGACGGTTTTCGAGTACCTCGATTTCTTCGGCGCAGCGTATGGCTTTACATTGAAAGAACGGAACCGCATCGTTGGAGACGTTCTCGCTTTAACGGATATGGACGGACGTAAAGACGACTTCATTCAAGGACTCTCTCGCGGAATGCAACAGCGAGTGAGCCTCGCGCGTGTCCTCGTCAATGACCCTGATCTCTTGTTACTCGATGAACCGGCGTCTGGTTTGGACCCTCGTGCCCGTATCGAGTTGATGGAAATCCTTCGTGAGCTGAGAAGAATGGGGAAAACCATTTTCATTAGTAGTCACATCCTGAGTGAACTCGCTGAGTTGTGTGATAGCGTGACGATTATCGACCGTGGCAAGACCAAGTACAGTGGTCCTATGGAAGGGTTGCTTGATCAAGCAACCGAGACACCGACCTACCGCATTCGCATCGACTTGCCTGCTGAAGATGTTGAGACAGCGCTGTCGCAAGTACCGGGACTGATCTCTGTGGAACCTCTTGAAGGACGTTCGGACATGAGAATCAAAATCGATCCAGCATTAACCGACAGCAATCAAGTGCTCGCAGCGATCATCGCCCAGGGACATACCGTCATCAACTTCGGTCGAGATCAACGCCACCTCAACGAAGCCTTCATGGATCTGACCGAACGAGGCGTTCGAAATTAGATAGCAGCTGCATGTTGAAGCAGAGAGTGCTGTTTGCCATCGATTTGGAGTGAAGTTCTTTCTCAATGATTTCGTTGAGAGTTGAAGATTTAGCGTTGAGAGAGCAGCAAGTCGTTCTTACGGGTGATCAAAAACTATGAATAAATTCTTTGCTCTTGTTCGACGGGCGCTCCAGACGGAATCACGTCTTGCACGTGGTCATGGCTTTCGATGTCTGTTAGGCATCTTTGTGCTGTGGACATTGGTGACAACTCGCTGGGAAGTTTTTAACCGTGGTGCTCCCGGGCTCAACTTGTTCCGGTCGATGAGTTACTACAACTACTTCTTCATTACGATCTTGGGGACTGCTTATTTTGCGACAGCGATCACCGAAGAGAAAGAAGAACGGACGCTCGGCTTATTGAAAATGGCTGGCGTCGGTGCGACTTCGCTGATCATGGGCAAGTGGACTCCGCGAATGATTTCCGCGTTTTTGCTCTTAAGTGTGCAGATTCCTTTTACTGTGCTGGCGATTACTTTGGGTGGAGTTCTCTGGCAACAAATCGGAGCTGTCTATTTCGCATTGTTCGCCCATCTGTTTTTTGTAGGAAGTCTTGGTCTTTTTTGTTCCGTCTTGATGTCGACGACAACCGGTGCCTGCCTGTTAGCGTTAGGTTCACTTTTGGGGATGAGCATTCTGCCATTGATTGCGACTGGATTATTCAGAAACGCAAGTGGTTCTCTTCTCGGAGATATGGTCTTAAATCTTGCCAGTTTCTTTAGGTCGATGCACGCCTTTCAATCGATTGGTTTTACTCTGAGCACAGGTTTTAACTCGTCGTGGTGGAGTATTCAGGTGATCAGTAATCTCATTGTTGGTGGGATTATATTGGCGGTGACTTGGGCCATCTTTGATATCTGCACTAGAAACGAGAAGGAAGCTGGCGGGCTCGGTTACTTCGATCGGCTAAGAAAAAGATTACAAAGCAAAGGTCGCGGAAGAGTTTGGAGCGCTGCCTTAGTCTGGAAAGATTATCAACTTCTAGGTGGCGGAGGCATCTTTTTGTTTCTGAAATTTGCTCTTTACTTCGGATTTGTACTTTTCTTTGCACTAGGTACCGGTATTTCCCGGTCAAGAATGCTCGAAAATCTTGGCTGGACGCTGATCGGTTGGTCGCTGTTCTTCTTTGTTTTTGAGACAGCGATCATGACAGCCCGACTCTATCGCAACGAAATGTCCAACAAAACATGGGCAACTTTGATTATGTTGCCCAGATCTTCCAAAGAAATGATCTATTCCAAGTTGATCGGTGGAATGACGACAACGCTTCCGGTAGTTGCATGTTTTTGCATTGGAGTTGTCTTGACTCCGGATGATTTCTTCGATGCTTTAGGTTCAATTATGAGCGAAGCTGAGGCGGTACTTGGGGTAAGTTACTTTGTTATGCAAATCGTCATTGCGATACACCTGTCTACTTATTTTTCGATCTCACAAAAATGGGCGATTTGGCCAATGGCGGTATTCTTATCGGGGTTTATTGTTTTCATTGCAAACGTGACCGTGATGGGTTGCCTGTTTATTGGAATTAGTCCTGGCGATGCGAGTGCGATCCTCTTCATGGGCAATGTTGCAGCCCTGATCATCACCATTGTTATTCACTACAATATAGGAAAACGCTTAATTGCAGTCGCAGGCGAGTGACTAAAGTTCACCACACGGCAATTATGGATTGATATCCAGGTAGCGAAACTCGTGAAGAGTTTCGGTCGCTCCTCTCGGCTGCCGAAGATTTTGACGACCTTCACTGCACCTGGATTTTCGATCTCTATTTCGAGAGATGCGTGTTAAGTACGCAAATTGTGTGAAGTTCGCTCCTTTTTATGTTGACTTTATTCAACAATTGTTAGAATGGGGCAATGATGTTTGTAATGCTGGCCCGTTTTACAAACATCTAGAGCCTCCCACGTCTGGCCCGTCGTGGTGAGGCTCGTTTTATTTCTTCACATTGTTTCTGCTCACGATTATTCTAAATCAGAGTTGCCTCTTATCAATCAGAGAGTTTTCTTCGTGGTGCCGTGATCCTCGGTGAAAGATTTTTAACTTGCTCGAAGGTACGTTAATTACCTAGGATAGATGGCTTGTTGAATCGTTCGAATATAGAGTTTTCAAACGACTTATTAAGTTGTGTGGAGGCAGAAAGGGCGAAAATGACTTCCTGGAGAGCAATGTGGCACTAGATTACGATTGGGAGAATAGTGTCGGTTATTGGATTTGTGCAGCCTCTCATTCGCTGCGGAAAGCTTTGGATTCGCGACTCAATAAAGAAGGCATCACTATTCGCCAATGGGAAGTTTTGGCATGGTTGTCCGCTCGTGGATGTGGAAGTCAGTCTGAACTTGCGGATCAACTCGGTATTAAGCCTCACACTTTAGTTGGTGTTCTTTCTCGCATGGAGAAGGCGAAGTTGATCACACGGCGTAGCAGCCAAGAAGACCGCCGAAAAAAAACTATTCATGCTACGAAGAAGGCTGAAGCGTTGTGGTTGCAGGTCTCAAAAATTACTCACGACATGCGTGATCAGGCAGTCCAGGGTATGTCGAAGACCGATCTCGACAATCTGAAATCCCTCTGTGAGACAGTTTATAATAACTTCGCTGACCAAAATGGAATCAATGTTCCATTTGAAATTCGTAAGCAGAACGAAGGATAGAATCTACCATCGCATCGAGTAAGTACGTCCACTCGCTTGAGCGTCGTGCTTGTATTCGCTGAAATCTCTCCTCTTACTCACTTGAGAAAATAAACAACAAGCTTGAAGGCAGGCGGCGTCCCCTTTAACTCATTACGGGTGCATTCGAATGCGTGGTGGTTCTTTTCGCCGTTTCATTTTCAGTGAAATAACTGCCGTATGTTTCGCCGCCATACCCGGCGTTTGCTGCTTCTTGCTCTCCGACGCTGTTGGCAATCATGCCAAAGACTCTTGCACCATGGACCCCAAGGGTTTCCGTCATGCGAGTGACTGATGCTCGTTTGTTTTTCATTATACGAGCGACTGAGACGACTCCATCGACATGAGGAGACAAGATCGTCGGATCGCTGACTGCTAGAACCGGCGGTGAATCCAGAATGATCAGGTCGTACTCTTCTCTCATCTCACTGAGAATGTTCTGCAGGGGAGCGACAGACAGCAACTCCGCAGGATTTTCAGGACATAAGCCTGCAGTCATCAGCGACAACGATTCGACAGGCGTCGACCGCAGTGCGTTCCGCCATTCAATTTCGTTCAATAAAACATCAGTGATTCCGATCTCTTGTTCGGTTCCGAATAGATGATGTTGAGTTGGTCGCCGTAAATCGCAATCGATTAACAGAACCCGTTTTCCTGCCTGAGCCATTGCCAAAGCTGTATTGGCAACCACCGTACTTTTACCATCACCTGGTTCAGCACTGCTCACGAGGAGAACTTGATCCTGTTCTTTAAAACTATGAAACAATGTTGTGCGGATCGATCTGAATGCTTCAGCCTCGCGTGATCCCGGACGATGAAAGTAGACCAATGCTGGCGAAAGCCCTGACTCGCTGGCAAGTCGATCTGCATCAGGAGAAGAAACGAATTTTGGAATCGTTCCCAGAAGTTGTGCCGAAGAAAGCTTGCAGAGTTCTTCGATCGTTTTGATTCGTGTATCCAGCCACTCTCGGAAATATGCCAAGGCAAAGACAAGCCCAACACCAAAGATGCCAAATGCTCCCACGATTTTAATGACTCTTTTCAATGAGCGTTCAATTCTGACCTGAGCGATTTGCTTGAAGCGGTATCCCTCTTGTTCCTTGGCGACGTCATAGGTCGCGATCTGGTCAAAAATCTGCGTGAGTTGAGATTTCTTCAAGGAAAGTTCATCTTTGAGTCGCTGATCTTCGACCTGATACAACTCTGCATCTTTCGCTTTTTTCTGTGCATCTTTTTGCATGAGAACAAGGTTCTTGCCGACGACTTCCAGTTCAGCGAGTTGGCTTCTTAAAGTGTCTTCGTAGACTGACACAAGATCCATGCCAGCGGAGTCTGAATGCTCAGCGGGATTTTCACTAGAGCGTTGATAGCTGGGAGCAGTCAAACCTTGTTGAGAATAGGAATCGAGGATCGTGTCGATCTGCCGCCGCACATTTCGCACAGCTGTATGGTCTTCTCCTAAGGAGTGAAGAAGTCGTTGTTCCAGGAGTCTTGCAGTCAAAAACTGTTGATCCAATGCACCTTTAACAGGTGGTCCAGAGAGGGCTCCAACTCCTCCTCCACCGGAAGCATTGTTCCCGGTACCGGTTCCGGTCGTGAGAGAATATGTGACCCAGAATTCGAGCGATTCCCGCGAATCTCCTCGCTTTCTTCTGCGTTCTAATTCGGCCAGTTTTGCTTCGATGCCAGCTTGCTTAATTTGATTAACGTTTTGGGTATCTTCAATACCAGAGAGTTCAACTTCATAGCGACTTTGAGGTGGTAGCGCCGTTCCATTCGTCGAAATGATTGGCGTGGCTTTTAAGAATACTGGAGCGTTCTTGCGAAATTCTCGATAGCCTTTTTCTTGTTTTGCAACTTCTTGGGCGAGGAATTTCTCTCGATTCAAGAGAGTTTGGTACAGTTGTTTGGAATTCTCATCGCGGGTTTCATGAAGATATTCTCGATAAGAATCGACAACAGATTGAACAACGGTTTTTGCGATTTCTTTATCGGGATGAGCGAAAGAAATGTCAAAAATATTATCGAATGAGCTTTCCTGTCCGGAGCTTCGTGAAACGCTTAAACCTTCGCGAATGTTTTTGTAAGGATCATATGCCTCGGCCAGT
>JABJMI010000553.1 GCA_018659505.1 Planctomicrobium sp. | reverse complement strand
GGTCGATGACCGGGGGCTAAGTGATTTAGATTATTAAGCTTGCCACATGTGGCTTTCGAAGTCGGCGCCGGGGATGGTGAGGTCGATAGTGCCTTCGCTGGGGGCGCGTTCTACGGATTCTTCTTCGCGAACTAGTTCGACTGCGAAGTGAATTCGCTGATCGATATCGACTCCAAGTTCTTTGTAGGGAACGGACAGTTCAAAGATTCTATCGAGTGCTGCGACCGCACTTGTATGTGGCTGTAACTTTCCATCGAGATAGAGTTGCGGTGTTTCCGGAGTCTTACAATCGACTCGAATCTCGACGCCGTAGGGTTCTACGAAGCGGATTCGAATTTCGTCGAACTCGCAAAGTTCTGTTTTCGCTAAGGTGCTTGTATCGCAACGAAGCAGCAGTCTCTCGGTATCAAAGCCAAAGTAGATATCGTTGATAACATTCTCGGTCACCATAGTCATTGTGCCACGTTCGCTACCGCTTTCGTAGTGACCAGCATGCTTCCATTCGAAGAACGAAGCGCGGCCATCGACGTTGACACCCAACAGCGATTGAGGTTGAGTATGTAAATGTCGACGTTCAAAATGTGAAACAGGCTCGAAGAGTTTCGAGGGTGGCATCTCTCCTAATAAGGTGAAGACGTTTCGAAGGTGTCTTCGAAAGAGTTCATCGAACAAATCATCTTGCCCGGAATTGTGATCATCGCCGTACCACCAGTACCAGTCGCTCCCTTCTGCGATGAACAACTCTTTCCAGGCTTGCTCCAAGACCTCTTTCGAAGCATTGCCCTTCTCTTCCGCTTTGACAAGGAATTCCCGAGTGATGTGAACTAGATCCCAACCATCGCGATCTTCTTGATGTCCAATCCAAATGTAGAAATCGTGGTTAATCCAACTGCCAGCGAAGAGTCGCGGGATTTTGTTTGTCGTCGGATACTTCTTGAGATGTTCGCTGACTGTTAAAGGAGCGATCATCGGATCGGCTGCGGCTTGTTGGTAGAGATTTCTTAAGAAACCAATCCCGCCATCGGTGTAGTATTCCCAACAGTTCTCGCCGTCTAGGACGATTGGAACGAACGCATTCTGTTCGGGATCATGCTCAGCGACAGCACGACCAATGCCTTTGACCTTCGCCAATAAATCTTCTGCTGCCCACTTTGGTTCGTTTCTTTGATAATGGAAACCGATGAGATCGCTCAGACCATGGTCGCGGAAGATGATATCTAATGGTTGGTGGTCAGAGCCGACTTTCCACGGACGGTACAGCATCTCTGGACGGTTCACGTTGCCGTGGTCATCACGATGAACGAAATGATTCATAGAGTGCCCGAGGATCTCTTCATCGGTCGCGATCCACTTAATGCCAGTGTCTGCGATGGCTCCCAAAACATCTTGGGAGACTGATCCTTCGGATGGCCATAGCCCATTTGGCTTCGCACCGAACAATTCTTCGTGGTACTCAACGGCGCGGTCTAAATGCTTGCGGGCATCGTCTTGATAACTCTCGGTGTACTTCGGCATCGTGCAACCGGGCATCGCTTCTCTGGCAGATTTTTTATCCCAGAGTAACGGCAGGATCGGGTGATAGAACGGCGTCGTCGTCAGTTCAACTTGACCACCTTCCATCAGCTCACGATGCAGCGGAATGACTTGTCCGACAACTTCGCGTTGCTTGTCGAGTAACCACTCTTTTTCGTCTTCGCTCCAGTTTTTACCTTTCTTGCGAAACTCTCTTAATTCCGTGTCATCTTCGAAAAGGAGTTCGTGGAACCAGGTCAAGTTGTGCCAAACTTGTAGGTCTCTCAGTTCCTGATTTGTAAAACGTGGGCGTGCATCTTCAGCGGAGTCTCGACCAATGCCACGCTTTTGTTGCAATTCGTAGTAACGGTCGAATGGCCGAATCATGCTGTGTTCGTTCGCCATGAAGAAGTTGTCTAGCAGGTAGTCTACTTCTTCGACTGACATTGAATCCGCATTGAGCCGCGAGACATCCAGATGACGGTCGCTGCCCCCGTTGACATAGCGTTCAATCTGAACCAGCAAGCTGGGGACAAGGTTGATCGTGCAATGGAACTCTGGCACTTCTTTGATGTGCAGAGCCATGCCGACATAATCTTTTGTGGAGTGTAATCGCACCCACGGCATTAAAGTTTCATTGGCAATGTCGTCCGGGTAATACGGCTGATGCTGATGCCAGAAAAGTGCAAGAGAAACCGGTTTCATTATTCAAACTCAGCGAAGGAATTGACCCAGAGGAGATAGGTGAAGGTAAAAAAATAATTGTAGGCTTACAGGTCAACATACGAGTACGATGCCGCGCATGTTTCTATTTATGGAATTCGAAGCCAGGATTAAAGAACTCTCGATATCATATTGAGCGTACTGTGCAGTTTTTCTTACACTAGCCCCTCGATCCCTAGTCCCTTGACCAAGCGGCTCAAATGAAGCTCTCCTTATTGGTTGCTGCTATCAAAGCCGCGTAAGAGTCCCAGCATAGAGACTTCTTAACGCTTCTCAATCGCAGATTGGTACACATCAACATACTCCTGCGCACTTCGGTTCCAAGAGGAGTCAAGTGTCATGCCGTTGATGATGAGTTTCTTCCAATCTTCTTTGTGATGCTTAAACATTCCGACCGCTCGCCAGACTGTTTCCAGAAAAATATCGGAATCGTATTTATCGAACTTGAAACCCGTGCCTGTGCCATTGTCGAGTGTATGTCGCTGGGCATCGATCACTGAGTCTGCTAATCCACCGACAGCATGCACCAGAGGAGGAGTTCCGTAGATCAGGCTATACATCTGATTCAGTCCGCACGGCTCAAAGCGACTCGGCATCAGAAAAGCATCAGAGCCAGCCTCAATCCGATGAGCGAGTCCATCGTCAAAGCCGATGTAAGCTGCAACTTTGTCCGGAAATTCTTGCTGTAGTTCTTTCAGGAGAGTCTCATAGTTCGAATCACCCGTTCCAAGAAAGGCAAACTGGATATCTGCTCCGAGAATTTGGGTCGCTTTCTGGGTGATGAGGTCGAGACCTTTTTGATCAGTCAAACGAGAGATCAGCCCGAATAACATCGCATCAGGGTTCTTAGGCAATCCCAACTCTTCCTGCAAAGCCGCTTTACAGGCAGCCTTGCCGGCTTGGTGAGTTTTATAGTCGTATTGCTGAGCGATTTTCTGATCGAGTGCCGGATTCCAGACATTCATGTCGACACCGTTAAGTATCCCAACGAGGTCATCGCCGCGGTTTTCCAGAACGGGATCAAGCCCGTATCCGAACTCCGGTAAACAGATTTCTTTAGCGTATGTCGGACTGACAGTAGTGACCATATCCGACATTGAGATACCTCCCTTTAAGAGATTGAGGCTCCCGAAGTATTCCAGTTGCTGCCAGTTATAATAGCGAGAATCCATACCAGTATTGGTCATTTGGAAGTTCGAGAACTGACCATGAAACGCCATGTTATGCATCGTAAAAACTGTCGCCACGTTCGAGAGCCGCCCTTGCTCTTCGCGGTCTTGTAAGACAAGAGCGGGAATCAATCCCGTTTGCCAGTCATTCGAATGGATAATATCCGGAACGAAGAGCGTCTTCGCAATTTCGATCACTGCCCGGCTGAAGAAGAGAAACCGTTCTGCGTTGTCTCCATAATCTCCTCCGTCTTCTACATACAACCCCGAGCGATCAAAGAAGCTGGGGCGATCAATTAAAAAGACTTTCACCTGACTATCTGGGACGGTCGTTTCATAGACCTTAGCGTCGATTGAAGCTCCCGGGAAATCGACTCGAACTTCACCAACAACCTCGCCAGCGAGGTCTTCAGAAATATGCTTGCGATAGTACGGCATCAATAAAGCGACTTCATGCCCCACTTCAACAAGTGCCTTCGAAAGCCCCGTCGCGACGTCCGCCAATCCACCGGTTTTCGCAAACGGAACCGCCTCAGAAGCCACCATCATGATCCGCATTATACTGACTTCCACACGTTAAAACTTAGAATGATTGTGGCAACCAAAACCGACGCAATCTGCGTTTGAAATGTTTTGAATTCATCAATTCTCAATGCCTCAGCTATCTTTCAAAACCAAATCATAGAGATGATTTGTGAACATTACCTCAAAACGCGATTCGAACCAATTCGAAAATGTCAAATCCCGGTTTTAATAGAGAGCTCGAATGGACTAACACAATTTGATTTCCGCATTAGACTCCGAGGCATCAATCAATCTTGAGGCCTTTCTCAGTGATTTGAAAGGATCGAATCGAGTCGTCACAGGCACTGCCGCGATGTTTGGCGACATGGATAGCACGACCGATTTTTGAGCCTTCTCGCTGTTTGCCCATCAAGATGATTGTGTTTGCATTCGCCAAAACGTCACCGCTTTCGATTTGCCGAGTCAGCAGATCGTCGAGCATGACTTCATGTGTCGTACAGAGCATAAGGCAGCCGACGGTGTTCCATTCATAGAAGTGTTGTTTGACCTGCTCTTCGTTCTTGCGGAATTCAACTCGAAAATAGTCACGAGCGACCCAGTCCGCTTCCTTTCTTAAAATTTGATTGTAAATGTACTCAAACAATTCAAACTGAAACGAATCACTCGCGCGGTCGGTCGGCTCAATTCCATCAATAACGCAGCGACGAACTCCCTGGCAGAAATTCCCATAAAAGAATGCGATGGTCTCGATCAATTTCCGATTGAGGTCAGACTTCCACTCTTTCTTCTGATCGAAGTCCATATCGGTCATCGTGACCCGACGACCTGTTCGCTGAAATAAGTGTAACGCGTCCCAACGGGCAACTTCCCGCTGCCAGATATCGCTGGGGAGCGTATCCGTGAGGACAGGTGGACGCTCGCGCAACGTCCAGTCAAAGAGTCGCTGCGCATAGTCCGCATGGTTCTGAGTATCGCCCCGAGAAGTCATGTCGAAAAGGATTCCGTTTTCCCCTTCGTCGATGTCGCCTTGCTTGAGATATTGCAAACCCAATTGAGTTTTACCAATCCCGGTCGCTCCAAGAACCACAGTCAGAGTTCCAGGCAGAAGCCCCCCACCCAGCATCTCATCCAATTCTGCAATTCCGGTACTCTGTCTCATCGTTGCTTCTCGCTGCTTGAAAATCTTAACACTCTTGTTCATGCACGGGCTTGTTCATGCACGGGATTGAACTTTAAAGCATACTTGTGCCCTGTCGAGCTTGAAATGTCACGCTCCAAGCAAAAGAGGCTCGTTACGATGACAGACTTCTCGTAAGGACTTAATTCACACAGGACATGCTTGGTCCAATAGCTGTTTGAAGTGACCTGCATCGACAGGTGCAATCGACGAAATATCTCAGACTGGTCCGTCGATTCATCAGGGCGTACTGTTCTGTGGAAAAGTGGTATCTGAAAAGACTTGGCATGCTGTCGAGGAGTGCGGTGATTTGGCGATGGCTGGCAATGTGCGGTATTCTGTGCACGCTGTGAATTCAGGGTCGCTTTGATTAAAGTTTGAAGTGTAGAATAGACAGATTACGTTCAGTGGCACACTCAATTTTCGTTTCCCGATAACTGTGTCGTTGAATCGAAACATAAAGCAATAGCAGACAGAATTTGAAAACACAAACCTTTGCAATCGCTGAGGTCTTTAATTAATTGCCTTGAGAAAAGGCATTTTACAATTCATGAAATATCGAATGGTCATTTGATATTTGCCCTGCATCGAAGCAGGAATCAATAGAAATCAATACGGAGAGACACGATGGATCCTTATGCACCATGCCCCTGCG
>JABJMI010000431.1 GCA_018659505.1 Planctomicrobium sp. | reverse complement strand
GTTGCAATTCGTCTTGCCAAATATAATCCCACACTGCAATCCTTATTTCACTTGTCGACACATCAGCCTAAAACCACGTTCCAAGGAACATTCAGTCAGAAACCATTTGACTTCGGAATGTTTGTTAGGGGGGCATTTTCGAGGGAAATCAAGTATACATCGAGAGTGATTTAGGTGTAAACGTTTCTATTGAAATTTCATTCGCACATGATGTCAAATTCCTCCTTTCGCAATCTATCTCTTTGTCACAGGCATCTGATGACTCAATCAAACTATCGTCTGTATGTCTTGAGCGTTTCGCTTATCAGCGCGCTGATGCTCTCACCTCTCCAGGCTGAGGAACCACTTATTGCATCGATCTCCAAAGAGACCCTCTGGGAAAATCGGGACGGAGAAAGCAAAACCTGGTTTCACCCCAGAGTTTGCATGATGCCAGATGAGAACGGTCAGCCAATCGCTTTGATGACGTTGCAGGAGATTGGTGGTTCCGACTATTTCGGTACTGTTCACTTTTCAATCTCCAAAGACTTTGGGAAATCATGGAGTGAGCCGAAACCAATTGCTGCACTCGGTCGTGACCCCATTCCCGGTCGCAGTGATGGATTGTTCGCAGCCGTTTGTGATGTAACGCCACAGTACCACCCAGAGACTAAAACGGTGATCGCCTTAGGACATGTTGTCTTCTACAAGGGGAAGTATTTCGCGCGCAAGGAGCAACTCTCTCGGTATCCGGTCTATGTCACTAGATCAGCTGATGGTGAGTGGTCTGGCAGGAAAATTCTAAAGTGGGATGATCCGCGAGGAAAGTTCATTTACACCAATAATTGCGGTCAGCGAATCGTACTGCCCAATGGTGATATCCAGATGTCGTTCACCTTTGGTCCCGGAGAAAAGAACCGCATGGTCTCCGGTGTGCAAGCGACTTATGACGGCAACCTTCTAAAAGTACGTGATGTTGGACCTCCATTGAAAAATGAGAAAGGTCGAGGACTTCTGGAACCCAGCATCACAAATTTTAACGATCGTTTTTGGATCACAATACGTGCAGAGGATAATCGAGGCTATGTGAGTGTCAGTGAGGATGGCTTTAATTGGGACGAAAAACGTCCTTGGTGTTGGGAAGATGGAACTCCACTGGAGATGTCTACAACACAGCAACACTGGTTGACTCACAGCGATGGTCTTTATCTGGTTTACACCAGAAAAGATTCAACAAATATGAACGTCATTCGTTGGCGGTCGCCACTTTGGGTCGCCAAGGTCGATCCAGAGCGCCGCTGCCTGACGAAATCGACAGAGCAAGTAGTCTTACCTCTTGTTGGAGATGGAGTGGACGATCCCAATCATGTCGCATTAATGGGTAACTTCAACGTCACAAATGTCAGCCCTGACGAATCCTGGATCACCGTAGGAGAATGGATGCCAAGAGCCGGGTACAATGGAGATGTTTTACTCGCTCGCATTCGCTGGGCGAAACCCAACAAATTGCCTCTTTGGTAATCTTGTGTGTTCTCAGTGAAACGCCCGAATACATTTTGATAATGGCAGTAAGGTTTGTGCCATCTTCGGCAGGTAATTTTAACTGCTTGAATTATCAGAGTCTTACCTCATACTATCGCAGCCACTTTCAGCCACAACGCCAGACATTACGTCAGGATACTTTTCGTATGAAAATCACAGCGATTGAAACATTCGTCTGTCATGCCCGCATGCGGAACTGGGTCTTTGTGAAGGTGGTCACGGATCAACCGGGTTTATACGGTTGGGGTGAAGCGACACTTGAATGGCATACGCGAAGTATTGTTGCAGCCACCGAAGATCTTGCAGAACTTGTTGTGGGCGAAGATCCACGGAGAGTGGAACACCTTTGGCAAATGATGTGGCGGCAGCATTTTTGGCATGGAAATGGAATCGTCCGTTCCACAGCGATTGCTGGTATTGATATCGCATTGTGGGACATTATCGGCAAGATTCACGGAGTGCCTTGCCATCAACTTTGGGGAGGTCGGGTTCGTGACTTCATCCGGTTGTATTGCCATCTTGGCGGTGGAAATTTGGAGAGCTTTTACGAGACACCAGTCGATAACGCAAAACAGTTCGCTGACCTTGCTCAAAAGGCAGTTGCCGATGGCTTTACAGCATTCAAGTCGATGGCGGTTCCTCCGACGATGCCGATCGAAGGATTGAAACCCCTCAATGCTGCCGAGGCGTGCGTTGCTGCGATGCGAGACGCCGTAGGCGATGACATTGACATCATGGTTGACTGCCACGCCCGTCCTTCCCCGGCAATGGGATTGAAATTTGCCACGGCATTAGACCCTTACGGACTGTATTTCTTTGAAGAACCTTGCTGGCCCGAATCAATCGAAGGCTTGGCAACAATCAACGCCGCAGTGACGACGCCGATCGCGACCGGTGAACGCATGACTCACCTGGCGGCATTTCGAGACCTCTTCACAGCCAGAGGTTGTGAGATCTGCCAACTCGACCTGACCCACTGTGGAGGGTTCACCGAGGCACGCCGCATCGCTGCTCTTGCCGACGCATATCGAATTGCTTTGGCTCCTCACAATCCGCAAGGACCGGTCAGCACTGCTGCTTCGCTGGAGTTTGGATTCTCGCAAACGAGTTACATCATTTGTGAATCGGTCCATGACGACGTTCCCTGGAGAAGCGAGATTGTCACCGAAGGATATGAACTGGACTTAAAAACACGTACAGTCAAGCCGAATCAGAAACCTGGGCTTGGTGTTGAAATCAGCGAAGAAGCAGTCAAAGCTCATCCTTTCCAGCAAGAGGTTCCTCAGCGAGTCTTTTACGAAGACGGCAGCGTTGGAGACTGGTAACCACTACTACAAAAAGACATTCGTATGGCGACTCTTCAAACTCGCAGGCACGATCATCTTTCAGCCATGTACGGAATTGCCCGCGCGGACATCACTCCTCCCGTGGGGATTTATTCGCGAAACTGGGGAGCAGCGAAGCACGATGTGGCGACGTCCGTTCATCGTCCGCTTACACTAAACGTATTGACGATTTCCAACGACTCGTCACCAATGGTCTTCGTAGAAGCTGACCTCGGCTGGTGGCGACCGATGAGCCTGTTTCAGAGATTCCAACAACGTCTGCTGGAAGAGTTCGGTCTCGCTGCGGATCAATTGATCTTCGCTTTAACACACACACACGCCGCTGCTCCACTGATGGACCCAGACCCCAGTTTGCCAGGGAGCGATTTACAAGCAGCCTGGCTGGAAGCGGTGTACCAGTCAACTTCTGATTCCATTCGAACAGCACTTTCGAATCAATTCGCCGGGATTCTCGACTGGCATACGGGAACGTGTCGGCTTGCGTCCAATCGAGATTTACCTGATCCGGAGAGTGATCGTTTTCTCTGCGGCTACAATCCCGAGAACAGTGCGGACTCTACACTCGTCGTGGGACGTCTGACTGATTCTGATGGAACAATGAGAGCAGTCCTCGTGAATTACGCTTGTCATCCAACGACTCTCGCTTGGGAGAATGAAGCGATCTCTACCGATTTTATCGGGGCGATGCGCGAAACAATTGAACGAGAAACCGGAGCCAATTCTTTCTATCTCCATGGCGCATCTGGAGAGTTATCTCCGAAGCAGCAGTATGTGGGCGATGTCGATGTCGCTGACCGTCACGGTCGTCAACTGGGACATGCTACTTTAGCAACGCTTTACGACATGACTCCTTCAGGTGAGGAGTTGGCATATACCGGAGTGATGGAATCGGGAGCACCATTAGCTGTCTGGAAACATCGCCCGTATTCACCGTCTACGAAAAGTGATTGCAAACAAATCGAACTTGAACTTGAACTCAAAGACTGGCCAAGTGCCGAAGTGTTGGAGCAGCAACGGGCAGATTGCGAAGATCGTGCGTTGCAAGAAAGACTTCGCCGCAAACGGGATATCCGTCGAGTTCTCGGTGACGGTGCAACACATGAGATCACCTATTCCGTCTGGCAACTCGGCGATGCCATCCTGATTGGTTCGAGTTGCGAAGCCTATTCCAAATTACAAACAGATCTTCGAGAACGGTTTCCGAATCGAACGATCATTTGTATGAACCTCATCAACGGCACGATTGGATACTTACCTCCTGAAGACAAATACGATCTCGACATCTACCAAGTGTGGCAAACCCCCTTCGCAAAAGGGAGCCTCGAACGGCTGATTGATGCGATTGCGGGGTCTATTAATTCATTGTTGTTACTCTAACTGAAAGATATTAATGCCTGCCAAGATAGAGGGTGTATTGCCGATTTTGCATACACCTTTTGACGAACACGACAACATTGATGCCGAGAGTCTGCAACGCGAAATCGACTGGTCATTTGAGGTCGGTGCGGACGGTGTCTGCTCTGCAATGGTTTCTGAACTACTGCGACTCACGACCAACGAACGTAACGAACTCAACCGTATGATCGTTGAAATGTCTGCTGGACGTGGAGTCCTCGTCGCCAGTGTAGGTGCTGAAAGTACCAAAGCTGCAATTGAATACGCTCGATCGACAGAAGAGTCCGGGGCGAACGCGATCATGGCGATCCCTCCGATTTCCGCAGCCTTGCCAGAATCAGCGTTATGGGATTATTTCAGCCGCTTAGCAAATGCGGTTGATATTCCTCTGATTGTTCAAGATGCTTCATCGTACGTCGGGGCTGCGATTTCGACACAATTCTACGTGCGATTACTTGACGAATTCGGTCCAGAGAAGATTCTTTTCAAGCCAGAAGGAGCACCAATTGGTCCAAACATTTCCGACTTGCGAGACGCCAGTGCCGGTCGAGCACGTATACTTGATGGTTCAGGCGGTTTGCTTCTGATTGACGCCTATCGTCGCGGTATTACGGGCACGATGCCCGGTGTCGATCTGTTGGAAGGTATTGTCGACTTGTGGCGATCCTTACAAAGTGGCAACTACGCAAGAGCATACGAGATCTACTTTCCGATCTGCGGAATTGTCGCCTTGCAACTACAGGCAGGCTTAGACGGTTTTTTAGCGATCGAAAAGTACATCCTTGTGCGGCGTGGCATCTTTTCCTCTGCTGCTAGAAGAATGCCCAACACATGGTCGCTTGATGACGAGACAAGACAGGAAGTCGACCGGTTGCTGGACATGCTTCTGGAAAAACTCGCAGACCAAACTCCGAACGGTAACGGATAACCAATGACGCAATCTCCCGATTCAAAGCCAACGATTGTTCGTTATCGCGTCCTCACGCTACTGACTCTCTCTTCTGCGATCGCCTACTTGACTCGCAGTGCCGTCAGTGTTTCAGAAAGTACCATTCGCGATGACCTTGGTTTGAGTCTCGAACAGTCCGGCATCTTCATGGGTATGTTCTTCTGGAGCTATGCCGTCCTGCAAGTTCCCGGAGGTTGGTTGGCGTATCAAAAAGGGGCGAAGTTCGCGCTGATCTTGTTTACTCTGGCTGGTTCACTGGCGACCCTCTGTATCGGACTGACTCCAGGATTGTGGTTACTGCTTGTTGCTCAGTTGGTCATGGGCGCAGCGCAAGCGGGATTGTTCCCAGCTGCGTGTTATTCCATCTCTCATTGGATTCCATTGTCGAATCGAACCATGGCCTGCGGTGTCTTTACTATGGGCATGCAAGTCGGGGCGATTGTCGCGAGCGTTCTGACGGCGGAGTTCCTGACGGTCGTTGATTGGAGACTCGTCTTCGTCATCTATTCTATTCCAGGTCTACTGTGGGTCGTCACCTTCTGGCTCTGGTTTCACGACCGCCCTCAAAACGATCCGTCTGTCAACGCAGCCGAAAGAGAACTGATTCAACCAACCCTAGGCGAAGTAGAAACTCCCCCGCCAACTGAGAGAACTGTTCCCTGGAAACAAATCTTCCAACACCGAGGAATCTGGTTTCTATGTGGACAACAAATTTGCCGTGGTGCAGGGTACATGTTCTTTGCGAGTTGGTTCCCAACCTTTCTACAGGTCACACGAGGGGTCTCTGTAAAGGAGTCGGGCTATTTGCAGGCGCTCATCTTTTCAG
>JABJMI010000108.1 GCA_018659505.1 Planctomicrobium sp. | reverse complement strand
TTGCTTAGGGTCACCTTGCTTAGGGTCACCTTGCTTAGGATCGCCCTGATTGGGGTCACTCATCTCACTGTTTTCTGATGTTTGTGTTTGATCACCTTCATTAGGAGACGGAGTTGTGCTTTCCTCGTTAGGAGAATTCTCTTTACTGGGAGAATCTTCTGAATTCTCCGGAGTCGGTGAGTTATTTTTTGATGGCTGTTGATCCATTGGAGGATTGCCAGCGTCCTCTTTCATTGATTTGGGATCTTGTTCAGCATTTGTTTCGGTAGGAGGTCCATCAGGAGTGTTTTCGTTTTTCTTATCGGGCGTATTCGAACTCTCGGAGTTATTTGAACTCTCTGGCATCTCAGGTTTATCTGATTCACCCTTTTCTGAATCATCACTATTCGGAGAGTTTGAACTGCGATTCTCTTGAGAGGTTGTGTTCTCCGATTCTGATTGATTCATTGAAGAATCAGGGCCAGTTTTCTCATCCGGTTTGGAATTGTCATTGTTTGAGTTTGTTTTCTTCTGCGGATCATTCTCGGTCGAGTTTTCTGGATTTTCGTTCTGCTGCTCTGACTGATCTCCGTTGGGTTCTTTCGGCTCAGGTTTGTCTTTGCTCCATTTGAGAAGTTCTTCCAGAGCCTGATCATCTTCGGCTTTTGACTCGGAGCCACCTTTTCGCTTCGTGTTTTTACTCTCTTGTTTAGAACCATCTGACTGAGAGTTCTCTGCAGAGGAATTGCCTTTGCCTGTTTTTTGCTCAGCGTCTGTTTGAGAATCTTCCGCAGGCTTATCGTCCTCAGCATTTCCCTTCTCTGTGCTTTCAGTTGAATCTATTTTTTGCCCCGTTGATTCGCCTTTGTTGTTTGAATCGTTCCCGTCCGTTGAGTCACTTGAATCCGAAGACTGATCTTGTTGATCGGAGTTTGGATCGTTCTTCATCTCCGCTTGATCAGTCGGTTCGCCTTCATCCGCGGGCTGTGAATCGGCAGGTTGCTCTTCTGGTTTATCGCCTGTCTCTTCTTTAGTCGGATCTTTTTCTTGAGGCTGAGGTTCATTGCGAGGGCGTTCACCTTCGTTAGTCTGTTGATCGTCTGCGATCTGATTTCTGAGTTGTTCTTCCTGTTCGTTCTGGAACTCTTCTGCCTTTTCTTCCTCGACAGGTTCCACAATTCGCAAAGTGATTTTGGAAGTTCGCGAAACGTGTTTCGGAATTTGATCGAAAGGCTCGAAGTTGTCTTCCGCTTCGAGGTAAAACTGCAACTGGTCTCCCGCTTTTAACGAGAGAGGTTTCAGGTCGAGTTGGTACCTTGCCTGAACACGTGGAACTTCCGGTCCTTCGTAGAGACGTGGGACATTCGGAAGCAGTTCTCCCTGCCGTTCCATTTTGAGCAAAACTTTCCGAAGCATGAAGTCGGGATCGTTCGCTTCATAAGCAATTGGAATAACTGCATTGGCAGGGACTTCCAAGTCTTCAGTTGGGAAGAGAATTGAAATTTCAGGATTCAAATCTGGACGAATCTTGATCCGATGAATCGTGGGAAGCGGATCCTTCTCACCTGCTTCATTTTCGACCTGTATGAAATAGTAGTTGGCGAAAGTTCCGTCTTCGCGGAATTTGAGTCGCCACCGCAGCTCGACTTCATCAGGAGAGATTTTCGCCATCGGAAGAACGTCCGCAGTCTCTTCAGCCACATCGTTATCAGAACGATATAAATTCGCAGCGACAATTGGCATATTTGTCTTAGCCCGGACTGTCACATAGACACCTTCCCAGGCATCAATCGTGCTACTCGATTGTGTTTTGTCGTCGAGGAGCATGTATTCCGGGTAGTCGAATTCAACCTCAGTGACGGTGGCTGACGGTGGCTGTTTAATTTTCACAAAGAAAGTTTCCGAGACCGCGTCGCCCGCTTCAATGTGATATGTAAAATCTTTGAGAAGTCCTTCACCATTGACACCGGAAAGCCGCGTACGAAAACGAGGCAAACCCTCTCCGGTGCTTCGCATGACAAGTGGTTCATCGACGAAACGTTTATCTGTCGTTGAATAGAGCAGGCGAACTTCTTCCGGAATCACACCATCAAGATCAACCGTCACATCAAGTTGATCGTGTGCCAGCACTTCATAGTTACCGGGTGTCACTTCCAGAATGACTGTTTTCGTGGAAGCAGTCACCTTGGAAGCTGGCAGTAAGGCGCGCCAGACGGAGTTCGAGATGTTCTTCGGCGAGAAGACAGTGTACAGGCACATTGCAACCACAATGCCCAGGAGTACATAGGAACTTCTCATCAAGAAACGACGGTCGACTGCGAGGTCAACGTCTGATTTTTTGATTTCGAGAGCCGTTCTCTTTTCGAGAGCTTT